>JAGRDI010000383.1:0-9706 GCA_020432765.1 Anaerolineales bacterium
ACCGCATTTAACCACGCCCAATCCTTATCATTATTGGACGCATTCACAACTAACATATAATTATTGGCGCCGCGCCGGTAGACCATCAAATCATCAACAACGTCACCATTCGGGAAAAGGAAATAAGTGTAATGAGACTGCCCGACTGCCAGGGTTGAGACATCATTGGTGGTAACAGTTTCTAAGAATTCTAAGGCATGGGGACCGCTAACTTCAAATGTGCCCATGTGGGTGGCGTCAAACAAGCCGGCCGCTTCGCGCACGGCGGCATGTTCTTCACTGACAGAACTGTACCAGACTGGCATTTCATAACCAGCAAAGGGGATCACACGGCCACCCAAGGCTTTATGCGTTTCATAAAGGGTTGTACGTTTAAGCGGTGAGTCTGCGGGTTCTTGCCAGGTGAAAGCCGGTAAGGGATCATCTGCATCAAATTGTTCGCAGCCAATGAAGAAGGGCTTGGTGGGAACAACGGCCGTTTCGACCTCATCCTCCTCTTCATCCCGTTTCAGCAACTTTCCAAACGCGCCAGAAACGGTATCCAACACATCACCGACACTCAAAATCGTGTCAGCAATGCCTTTGCCCATACCGACCACAACAACCGGGCCGGATAATTTGGCATAAATATCTCCAAAATCGACATACCCATCCGAAAGCGCGGTCAACCATTCGACCGCAGCCTGCGCGTTTTCAGCATCACTAAAACGCAAGAAATAAGAAGTCGGGTTTTCACGATAAACAACCCCTTCTAAATGCAGGTCATCACCGAATAGTTGAGTACGCTGCATGCCCTCATCTTCCAAAGCCAACACGTCACTGGCAAGGGCATGGTTAAGGAATTGGGTCGCTTCTGGGCCACGCACATGCACCAATTGACCGGCGGGCTTGGGGTCAGGCACACCGCGCAGTTGGCGCACAATGGCACGACCACGTAATAAAGCCTGGTAATCAACCTTGGCACGGCGGTCAATCTTGCCACCGGGAGCCATGTAAGTATATGGTTTGCAGCCTTGCAAAACCGTGGCAATCGCCTCGGCCAATAAATCGATCTCGTCATTACCAAAGCCTAATTGACTCACCCAAACCGTGCCCAGACGCAGGCCAGTTGGATTAAGTGCACCCCGGTCGCCAGGGATCGTATTACGATTGAGTACGATGCCAACTACATCCAAGATACGTGCAGCCATGTCCCCAGAAAGATGCTCACCATTGTAAGTGACACTTTTTGTATCAATAAGCAAAAGGTGGTTTTCGGAACCACCTCCCACGATGCGAATACCATGTGTTTCCAACTGCTGTGCAAGCCGGGCTGCATTCGCCACGATACGGGCTTGCAGCGCTTTGAACTGCTCGCTTTGGGCTAGTTTAAGCGCCGTCGCCAATGCCGCCATCGTATTAAGATGTGGACCCCCTTGTTCACCAGGGAAAACGGCCCGATCAATTTTGTCTGCTAACAGCCGTTTGTGGGTCATAATCATGGCGCCACGCGGCCCACACAAACTCTTGTGGGTGGTCGTTGTGACGACATCCGCAATCCCAATCGGACTAGGGTGCATGCCGGAAGCGACAAGACCCGAAATGTGGGCAATGTCAGCCATCAGATAAGCGCCTACTTTGTCAGCAATTGCGCGGAAACGCCCCCAATCAACAATCATGGGATAGGCAGAAAAACCGGCCACAATGATGCGCGGTTTGACTTCGAGAGCCTGTTTTTCGATGGCATCATAATCGAGCAGTTCTGTTTGTGTATCCACAAAGTAAGGCACGCCATTGTAATGTTTTCCGGAACGATTGATTTTTGTGCCATGTGAAAGGTGTCCGCCATCATTGAGGTTGAGTCCCATAATGGTGTCGCCTGGCTGCAGCAAAGCGGTATAAACAGCGCTGTTCGCTGGCGCGCCGCTGAGCGGCTGCACATTCACATATAAACTGTTGGGGCTGATACCATTGGCAGCAAAGAGCTGTGCGGCACGCCGCCGTGTCAGTGCCTCAAGCACGTCCGCATATTCGACACCTTTGTAGTAACGCGGGTCACTGTAACGCCGGTAACGTGCCAGTTCCATGTTGGTATCAAAGATTTCGGCTTCGGTTTGGCGGCGTGAGCTTTCACGCGGATAGCCTTCGGCATAGACATTGGCAAATTTACTGCTCATGCCTTCGCGCACGGCCTCGGGGGATTCGCTTTCCGAGGCGATGAGAATGATGGTTGAATCTTGGCGCTTATCTTCAAGATCAAGTAAATGTTTGAGTTCGGGATCGACTGCATTCAGCGATCCACGAAAGATGAAATCGTTACTCATGCTGTTCTCCTGGGTAATGGGCTGGATTATGGGAATTTGTGCAAAAGTGCGTAAATTGGTCAGTTAGGTTTAGTTACCTGATTATTGTTTGTTAGTCAGATGGAATTTTAACATGCTTTGTGTAAAATGGCATTTTGGAAAGGGTAACGGCCGTAACTTAAAAACAAAGTTACTGTAAGAATGACAACAACGAATTTACAAAGAAATGAATCTGTTTAATAGAATGTGTTTGCGGTTTTTATGGCACCGTGGGGATTAAAATAGTTTGCACTTTTTTATGCAGCCAAAGGTTAGTCAATGTTTCTGAACTGATACCGCATTCTGCAGCTGCTTTTAGGCGATAAGGAAAGGAAACGACCGTTTACCGCACCCACAAGTTTCTTAGAAACGGCCGTTTGTTGATAAGATCAAGCTGTGCCAAAGGCATCCTTTGTACCTGGTAGCAGGCAGTAAATGAGGATCAAACCATTAAATACAATCGACGGCAGCATCGCCTGAAAACTTGAATTACCGATAATGGAAATGCCGGCCATAATCAAGTTAAGAATCGATATCAATACCAGAAACATCCACCCCTGCGGATCAACATTCCACAATCTGCGCACCAACCAGATATAGATAGCTGCTAAAAGCACCCACATGAGCGCACCCAAAATATTAGCACTGGGTCTAAAGAATTGAATATCACCGATTGAGAACGGTGCCCATCCCATCAATTGCAGCGCATGCCAAAAAGCTAGCAGCGCAGCAAATGCTGCCAGAATTGCTAAAAGTGTCACACCAAAAGGTCGTTTTTTCATTTTTTTCTCCTATTCCTCAATAATAAAATTTTGGTAAATCTTCCTGTATTGCAATAACACGAGCTTGATCAAAAAGTTGTACTTCTTTTTCATTGGCCTATAATTGATACAAAGTATCAAAAGTTCGAGACATTCAACTTATGACAGAAATTGTACGCAAAATAACTCATCGCGGCATATTACATGCAGCGGCCGCAGCCACTTTAGAGATGCAGGCCGTATCGGTTGCCTATGCCGCCGGTAGTAACAGCAAAACAACAAACCGAGGCACGCAATATGCGCTGGAAGCTGTTTCCTTTCAGGCATATGCAGGCGAACGCATCGCAATTGTGGGGCCAAATGGCGCAGGCAAAAGTACACTGCTCAAATTAATCGTGGGCACACTCAAGCCAAGTAGTGGTGAAGTGACCGTTTATGGGCATGGGCCGGTAGGTCATATCTGCATTGCATACGTGCCACAGCGCAGTCAAATCGATTGGTCATTTCCAGTGACAGTACAGGATGTAGTCATGATGGGACGTGTGGGTCAAATTGGATTACTGCGCTGGCCACGCCGGCATGATTGGGAACTGGTCAAACAAAGTCTGGCGCGTGTCAATGCAAGTCATTTAGCTAATAAACAAATTGGCGAATTATCCGGTGGACAGCAACAGCGTGTCTTTATCGCACGAGCATTGGCACAAGAAGCTGAATTATTGCTGCTCGATGAACCTTTGACTGGTTTAGACATGCCCAGCCAAGACGCGATCTTCACGGTTTTAGACGGATTGCGCTCAGATAACGTAACCGTTTTGGTTGCAACCCATGATCTCAATCTGGCGGCAGATCGTTTTGACAAAGTGATGATGTTAAATCGCAAAATTGTGGCGTTTGGCACCGCAACGGCCGTACTCACAAGCGAAAACCTACTGGCCTGTTATGGTGGACACGTTCACAGAATCAGTGATGATGGTGCCTTATTATTGGCCGATGATTGTTGTTATCACGGGGAGGAACGCTAAAATGGAATGGCTGTGGGAACCTCTACAATTCAGCTTCATTGTGCGTGCGTTGATTGCGGCAGTCATTGTTGGCATTGTCTGTTCTGTGCTTGGCACTTTTGTCGTTTTACGCGGAATGGCCTTTTTTGGTGATGCACTGGCACACACCATTTTGCCGGGTGTAGTGATTGCATTTTTATTTGGTTGGCCGCTGGCGCTGGGAGCCCTCGTTTTTGGCATTCTGACGGCACTCGGTATTGGCGTTTTGACGGATCGTGGCGATTTGAAGGAAGACACGGCCATCGGGGTCGTTTTTGCGGGTCTTTTTGCGCTCGGCGTGGCGCTGTTGTCGGCCTCCGGCAATTACACGATAGATCTGGCGCACTTTTTGTTTGGCAATTTGTTGGGAGTGACACGGGCTGATTTGTGGGTAACGGCCGTACTTGGCACAATCGTTTTACTGACTGTCTTTCTCTTTTACAAAGAGTTCCTCGTCATTTCCTTTGATCCCGTCTTAGCCGTCACCTTACGCTTACCCACCATCTTCTTACGTTACCTTTTACTCGTATTAATCGCCGTCACGATTGTCGTTGCCTTACAAGTCGTCGGCATCGCTCTAATGTTGGCCATGTTTGTCACACCAGCGGCGACCGCTTCTTTGCTTACACGCCGCCTACCCTCGATGATGGCAATCGCCGCCATAATAGGCGCTTTTTCAGGAGTTGTTGGCTTATATGCCTCCTTTTATCTAAATGTAGCTTCTGGTGCAGCTGTGGTGTTAGTCGCGACAATCATTTTCACCTTCGTATTCCTATTTGCTCCCCGGCGAGGCGTTGTTTGGCATTAAATAGATGAACGAAACAAACACAATTATCATAGAAACTTTAGCAAAAAATGGTCATCGTCTGACCGCAGCACGCTGTACAATTATCCAAACATTAATTGTCAGCGGCGGCCATATCAGCGCAGATGATTTGGCAAACCGCGTACGACAAGATGCACCCCAGATTGGCCGCATGACAGTTTATCGCACATTAGATTTATTGTGTGATTTAGGCTTGATACGGCCGATTTACCAGGGTACCGGTGCAGCCCATTACATACTCTTACACGCAGGCAGTCACCATCATCTTATGTGCAATCAATGCAACAAAGTCATCGAATTTGATGAATGCACAATACATGAACTCGGCCGGCAGCTAAGTACGCAATTTAATTTCCAAATCAAAAGCCATTTGCTTGAATTTCATGGTCTTTGTGCTGATTGTATACCAGTAGTACCTGGCACGGGGTAAAACAGTCTGAACTGACATGCACATTTAACTCCGTGTCTGACACTGCTTGAGAACAAAAAAAAGCGCACCGCTTTCGGCACGCTCTTTGGATTTCATCATAACCCGATGCAATTAATGGTTTTGTTGTTCTTCTTCCTCTTCCCTTTTCAGGCGTGCAACTACATCGTCCAAAATATGGGCAGGAACACGGCCGTAATGCAGGAATTTCATACTAAACACACCACGTCCTTGCGTCATTGAGCGCAAATCAGCCGCATAACGTTGAATTTCAGCCAGCGGTACTTCTGCCTTGACAATACTTTTCGTGCCTTCTTGGTCCATGCCTAACACACGTGCACGCCGGGTGTTCATATCACCCAAAATATCACCCATATTGTCAGCCGGAACTGTTACGGTCAATTCGTAAGTCGGCTCCAGGAGGACTGGTCCTGCACCACGCACTGCCTTCTTAAAGCCTTCACGGCCAGCGGTTTGGAAAGCAATTTCCTTGGAATCTACCGGATGTTCTTTGCCATCAAAAACAACAGCGCGTACACCAACGACTGGATAGCCTGCCAACACACCTTCTTCAAGCGCCTGACGGCATCCTTTTTCAGTCGCGGCAACAAATGGTTGCGAAATTGCACCACCGAAAATTTCGGAAGCAAATTCAAAGTCAAGGTTATCATCGACAGATTCAACACGAATAAATACACGCGCATATTGACCCGCACCACCTGTTTGTTTCTTATGCGTATAATCCGCTGAACTCGTCCTGGTGATTGTTTCACGGTAGGGAACTTTCGGTGTGGTTGTAGATAAGTTTACACCAAATTTGGATTGTGCTTTTTTAACCGAGATATCAAGATGCGTCGTGCCCATACCCGATAAAATCGTCTGGCGCGTTGCTTTTTCTGTGTGCCAATGTAAAGTCAAATCTTCAGCAGTCAGGCGATTTAAGGAGCTGCTCAACTTAGCCACATCAGATTGAGAGACTGGATGAATAGCAACAGAAGCAATTGGATCTGGCTGTTCAATCGGTGGAATCTGTAATTTTTTGCCACGATCACATAATGTGTCATTCGTGACCGCATCGCCCAATTTGACAACACTACCAATATCACCGCTGTGCAGCCGTGTGATAGGCGTTGTATCTTTACCCGTCACAATATGCAAAGTACCAACGCGTACCTCGCTGTCCATGGGCATATCCCAGACACGCGAATCTGATTCCAAAAGGCCACCAAACACACGCAGATAGCTCGTTTTGCCATAAGGATCTTCGCGGGTTTTGAAAATCAGGACAGCTAATGGCGATTGATCACTGACCTCAAAACTCTCTTCTTCACCTGCGGGATTAACGGCCGTAAACATCGTCTCATTTGGTGCTGGCAGCAATTTCACAAATGTGTCCAACAGTGGTTTGACAGCATACCCTTTTTCTGGAGCACAGAACAGAATTGGCGTTACAGTACCCTGTACCATAGCGCCACGTAGTCCTTTATAAATTTCGTCAATGGTCAGTTCTTCATCATCGAAATACTTCTCCAACAACGCATCATCACCTTCAGCAGCAGCTTCGATAAGTTCCATACGCGCTTCTTCAGCAGCATCGGCAAGCTCAGCAGGAATGGCAACTTTATCACAGTTTTCGCCGACATAAGCTTGCATATTTATCAAGTCAATAACGCCATTGAACTGGACGCCTTCGCCAATTGGAAGTTGTAACTGCACAAAATTGCCGTCTAGATGGGTTCGAATACTGTCCAATACGCGCGTCGTACGCACATTATCACGATCCATCTTGTTGACCACAAGCAAACGCGGTCGATCATTCTTGGCAGCCGCTTGCCAAACGATCTCGGTGCCAACTTCAACACCACCAACTGCCTCAACAAGAATAACGGCACTCTCGGCAACTTTAAGTGCGCTGTTGACTTCACCGATAAAATCCATATACCCCGGCGTATCGAGAATATTTAGTTTATTTCCTTTCCACTCAATGGGAGCTAAAGCAGTTGCGATCGAACTGTTACGATTGATCTCTTCTTCTTCAAAGTCCATAGCAGCATTACCCGCTTGGACGCTGCCCATGCGCGTCACAACATGGGTATCGAACAATAAACGTTCGACGAGTGTGGTTTTGCCTGCGCCGTTATGTGAAACAAGCGCAATGTTACGTATCTGTGCGGTTTTGTACTCTTTCATTTAACAAACAACCTCTTGGGATTTGGGAATTTTATGACCAGAAAGTGTCGTATTAATAGGGTATGAATTTGTATAATTGCAAACGAAATTGTAGACGAAAGTCGATACTACGGCAAATTGTCAGGTGGTCTAATTTGCAACACAGGCAAGCTGTTTGCGTATAGATTTATGAATTTGCTGATTTTACCACAGCGGACTCGGAAGGCACGGAGGCGAAAATAGAGATTTGTGAATTGGCCCACTCAAGTTAACATTTTAGGGTTTGCCCGTTTTTAACTTTGAACATTGGTAAACAGGCAAACCTTCACAAATTCGTTTTTATCAACGGTTATTTGTAAACGAATCCTTAGGCTGCATAGTAAGAGTAGGGTGGTTGTGATTTCATCATAAACTGAATCCAATTCATCCTGACAGGAGGTTTGAACATGTCTCAATCATCTAACGATAAATTTGACCCAGAAAAGGTTGAACCACACAAAGAAAATAGTTTGCCTGAACGCCCGCCTAAGCAGCGCGGTGCTTCTTTGTTTGGCCCTATTATCATTATTGCGGTGGGTATCTATTTTTTGCTATATAACTTTGGTTATGCTGGTGAATTAAATTGGTATGCGGCTCTGCAATTATGGCCGCTGCTGCTGATTTTTATTGGTATCAATATCATCGTGCGGCATGCTCCACATCCGTGGGGATCATTATTGAGTGCTTTGGTAGGATTGGTTGCGGTGGGTATTTTTGGGTATGTGCTGCTGTTTGGCAGCGAGACGATGCTGCCTGAAAGCCTGCGTATTCATTTACCTCCGCAGGCGACAGTGCAGCGTCAGGACGTGGTTATTGCGGGGGATGGGGTGGAAACGGCCGTTGTCAACATCGATTTTGGTGCACCTCATGCTACGCTAAATGCCCTTCAAACTTCTAATGATTTGATGCGTGGCACAGTCACCTACCTCGACGACATCATTTTAGATACCAGCCAACAGGGCAGTCAGGCAGAAGTCGAACTGCGTACGCATGATACCTCTGTCTGGTTTTGGGTAGATCCACGCAATTGGAATAATTTCGGCCAGGAGGATCAATGGCAGTTGGGATTAAACCCACAGATCGAAACGGATTTAACCTTGGATGTGGGCAGCGGCGCGGTTAACCTTGAACTGGTAGAGTTAGATTTGAGTAATCTGAGCCTGGATGGCGGTTCTGGCAGTGTACAGCTTACGCTGCCGGGAGGAGATTATGATGTCGTCTACGCGGCTGGTTCTGGGGCAACGAAGATGTGGCTGCCGAGCAGCGGCCATCATACCATTGATATTGATGGTGCTAGTGGCAGCATCTTATTGTATCTACCGGCAGATATGGAAGCACAGGTCAACCTCGATGGGGGTTCCGGCAGTTTCCATTTAGACGAGAACCGCTTCAAACTGGTTAGTGGGGATGCAGACGCTGGAGTCTGGGAAACGGCCGTTTATGACAATGCAGATGACCGCGTGGATTTAATAATTGATGCAGGCAGTGGTAGCGTGCGCATTGAGGAACCCGGCAAATAAACTTGTGGCTGCACCTCCCAAGTTAGTGAAGGCCAACTTCGTATTCGTAGTCCACAGTTTTAACGGCCGGTGCGAATGCTAGTGCGAACCCGCAACCAACCGTTTCATATGCGCCAACATCGCCGTCATACCATTCAGACGCTGACCACTCAACACGGTTTGTAAACCCATATCGCGATAAAACATATCGGGAATACCCAGTACAATTTCTGGGGTTGTGTTGTCCAGGCCTTGTTGCAGGATGGCCGCAAAACCGCTCACGGTGGGTGCTTCAGGTGGAATGTCAAAGTGGAAATGTAGATTACCACTCTCATCTTCGCGTTCTACAAAGACAAACACCGGCGTCATACATTCATGCACCTCATCCATATCGCCGCGTTTGCCCTGCAGCCAATCAGGCAACGGCCGTAGCGTCTCCGACAATTCCAATAAATATTCTAATTTTTCTTGCCCTTCACAATAGCTAAAATCCTCAACAATTTCTTGTAAGCGAGATGGTAATTCATACATTTTTTAATCCTTAGGCAATGTTATTTAGGCCGACCTCATTGCGATTCTGAGTATACTTCCCTTCACTTGCTTCGTCTATACCGGCATCCAATA
>JAGRDI010000383.1:9792-10620 GCA_020432765.1 Anaerolineales bacterium
AAATTGATCATAAAACCAGCTTTTAGGACAATTTGCAAAATCCCCCCCACATTTGTTACCCGATTACAGACCAAGAAGTTCAACTTTTCTGAAAAAGTTAAACTTCTGTACACACCACATGAATTGCCGAATTATTTTCTTAAACTGCAACAATCCGCAGTTTCAAATGTGGTATAATCTGAGCGCACTGTACTGTCTATTAACAGCGTCAAAGGAACGAAAAATGCTCAAAACATTTCCTGTATCCATAAAATCTGAAGGGCCGAACTCACTGAAGGGGTTGTCCACATGTCCTCACCCGTCTACTTACAACATAGCAAACCCTATCTGGATATCGCTGCATGGCTTGTGGTTAAATGCACCAGCCTTTTGGGCAGGCCAGCTAGATCAAGTATTGGCCACGCTGCAAAGTGGCTTGCAAAATAAAGAGTAAATTAGCGGTAAAAACTTTATGCCTTTTAAACCCGATTACGAAGTTCCTGAGGAAAGACGCGCCTATTTTTTCTCCGGCGCGGAACGCGAAGGCTGGCAAGGAGTCGGCTGTCTAGCTCTACATGGATTCATGGGCAGCCCCATCAGTTCACGCCCTATGGCTCAATTTTTAGCCAGCCAGGGCATTACCGTCAATTGTCCCTTATTGCCAGGACACGGTAATTTACCCTACCACATTCATACACATAAACTTAAAGAATGGGTTGCTGAAGTTGACGAGGCATATACCAGGTTGAGCCAGCATTGTACCCAGATATTTATTCTCGGACATTCAATGGGCGCTGTTTTAGGTGCCATACAAGCCCAAAAACATCCAGAGATTTGCGGCATGATATT
>JAGRDI010000383.1:10670-12658 GCA_020432765.1 Anaerolineales bacterium
GGTAAATATTTTATGCCCTGGTTTTACCCACTGAAGCGTAAAGATGTAGACCGTGAAATCTTTTTAGGACGCGTAACTGATTATGATCCTTCTATTGATGTGGATGATCCGGCCCTACAGGATTGGTTAGTAGAAGCAACTCGTATTTCAGTGTCTAGCACGGATGAAATGCGCAAAATGGGCGATATGGGACGAAAATTGTGGCCCAAAATTCACCAGCCAGTCATTATTTTCCAGGGTGGTAACGATCCAGCTGTGAATCCTGGCAATACTGAAAAACTATTTCAAAGGTTGCGCTCGGCCGATAAAGAGATGAAATTCTTCCCCCAAGTTGGTCATGAATTGATGCGGCCCGTAGAACCAATCCATGTAAAAGTATGGCAGAAAACCTACGAATTTATTGAAGACCATGTTCAAATTGGAGAGAAAGCATCTACGCCCCTCAATGCACCATCCCTCATATTACAAAAAACAAATCAATCGCTAAAAGGATAAACCTTGTTATTGGTTGAATGTAGGGCGTTTGCATACTCAATTTAGTGGAACAAAAAAAGGAAACGGGGAAAATAAAGACACAAAAAGAACATGGAGAAAAAAATGCTAAAATTTCCCGCAACGACCTGGCAAACCCATTTTGAAATAGTAGATGACCCGCGCGTGGATTATTTGATTGACCATCCACTCGTGGAAATCATCATTATTGCTATATGTGCAGTCATCTGTGGAGCTGATGACTGGGTAGCGATTGAAACGTGGGGCAAAACAAAAGTTGAATGGCTCAAAAGTTTTATGGAATTGGAGAAAGGTATTCCAACCCATTACACATTTCGCCGAGTATTTGCCCAGATAGACCCAGAACAATTCCAAGCCGGTTTCATGTCATGGACGGAAGCCGTTTTTACAGTGACAAAAGGTCAAGTGATAGCGATTGATGGCAAACAGATGCGGGGGTCAAAGTCAAAAAAACGCGGCGAAAAAGCAATTTGCATGGTAAGTGCCTGGGCGACAGAGAATAATCTTACGTTAGGACAAGTCAAAGCAGAAGACAAATCAAACGAAATCAAAGCGATTCCGCAAATGCTACAGTTATTGGATACGAGTGAATGCTTGGTAACGATTGATGCCGCTGGTTGTCAAAAGAAAAATGCGGAAATAATCATTGAACAGGAAGGGGATTATTTATTGGCACTCAAGAAAAATCAAGGACACTTGTATGAAGATGTAGAAGCGGTGTTTGAACATGCCGGTGAACAGAAATTCAAAGGCATTGATGCTGATTATGACCGTTCGGTGTCTCAAGGGCATGGGCGCCTTGAAATCCGTGAATGTTGGGCAATTGATGATGAAACACAACTGGATTTTCTACGTACGCGTGAAGAATGGGCTGGTTTAGAATCCATTGTCATGATCCGCTCCACTCGGGATGATGGGCATGAAGTCACCACGACAGATAAGTATTTCATCAGTAGTGTGGGGGCTGAGGCTCAACGGATTCTCGCTGCCAAACGTGCTCACTGGGGCATTGAAAACAAGTTGCACTGGTCATTAGATGTGGCGTTTTCTGAAGATAGGCATCAATTAGGCGGACAAAGTGCAGCAAATATGGCTGTATTGCGCCATATGGCTCTGAGTTTACTCAAGCAGGAGAAAACAACCAAAATCGGGATTAAAAACAAACGGTTAAAGGCAGCTTGGGACGAAGATTATTTACATCGCGTGTTGCAGGCAAATTAGGAACAGGATAATGATTACTTTGCGCTCACAGTATGCTGTGAGCGGGTGAAGGGTGTTTTTTAACGAGATTAAGCATAGATAATGGCCATAGAGATGCGGTATTTTGCCTCTCCTACACACAATAAGCGCGAGTCAACGATAAGCGATTTGGGTTATTTGCTCTTTGCTTGTCGAATTTGATGGTTTTATCGTGTTCTTTTCTAAGAATGGATAGTATGCAAACGCCCTAGTAACAAATTCTTCGCCATTGATCT
>JAGRDI010000384.1 GCA_020432765.1 Anaerolineales bacterium
ACCTACACAATAATTGCGTTTTGCAGGTTCGCATTTACCAAAATCATGATCATACTGATTACGCTTATCAGCTTTTTCGTGGTGACAAGCCTCTACAGAGGTGGGATAATAAAGAACACTTTCCTCATTTAGCTTCCTATCCACATCATCACCACACGTCCGATGGCCTTGTTATCAAATCTGCACTCGTTGGCGATCCAGAATACGATGTTTCTGCACGATGTGGTACGCTGGTTTGAAGACAACTTCCTTTAATCCCTGACTACCGAAAAGCCGTGAAAATCTTTCACAGTGCGTTGTTTTTTGAGGGAAACGGCCGTATGATCCCGTATTATGAGTCGGCCAAATTTCTTTGAGCATTTGCATCCTCCTACCATTCCCGCTCGGGAAGCACGTTTCACGTATACGTTTGGTCTGGGTGGTATCTCCTTGCTGCTTTTCCTCTCCTTGATTGTGACAGGTGTACCGTTGATGTTTGTGTATGTGCCAACGGCCGTTTCTGCCGGTGAATCCATCCGCACCATCACCTATATCGCACCCTATGGCTGGCTGCTGCGTAACCTACATTATTGGGCGGCCGCGCTGCTCGTTTTGGTGGGTAGTTTGCACCTCCTGCGCGTGGTGTTTAGTGGTAGTTACAAACCACCGCGTCGTTTTAACTGGCTGCTGGGTCTTCTGGCGCTGCTGTTGAGCTTGCTGTTAAGCTTTTCAGGCTACATATTGCGCTGGGATGTAGATACTTATGGTGCTCTAACGGTAGGTATCAACATCGTGCGCCAAACACCCCTCGTTGGTGATTGGCTGTATGAATTACTGGTGGGCGGTCCCGTGATTTCTGACGCGACGGTGGTGCGCTTTTACACTTGGCATACGCTGGGGCTAAGCGTGCCAGTGCTGCTACTGCTCGGCTGGCATGCCTTCCGTGTGCGCCGCGATGGTGGCATTAGCCACCAATCCCCAACCACCAGTTCCGATTCATCCCGTCCGCCGCGCATTTCACGTCACGAATTGGTGCAGCGTGAAGGTGTAGTCATGTTGCTGACATTGGCCGTTTTGTTTTTGTTGGCTTTGTTCGTAGATGCACCGTTGGCATCGCCGGTAAATTCGGTGAGTGATCCGACAACAGGCTTTTCTTCAATTGCCGCACCCTGGTTTTTTCTCTGGATTCAAACCTTACTGCGGCATTTACCGCCATTACTGGCCGGCATTGTCATTCCATCAATTGTGATATTGTTGTTAGCAGTTTTGCCCTGGTTGTTAGATCGGTCAGATACAGGAACGGCCGTTTGGTTTAATCGTGAAGGGCGACTGGCACAAGTAGTGGTACTGCTCATCGCAGCGGGCATTATCTTACTGACGCTGTGGGAATGGTGGGGATGAACGGGTATCAAAAAATATCGGCCGTTCTCGGATTCTTGCTCCTTCTGCTAACAGTCGGTGCTGTCATACGCCAATCGCACCAGCCAGAAATTGTGGAAATCATACCTACCTTAACCGGTCGGCCAGAATTGTGCCTCACCTGCCATCAAGGTATCGAAGAAATCAGCGCCAGCCATCCGCAAGAAGCCTTTGGCTGTGTGCTGTGTCATGGCGGCGATGGCCTGGCGCTGGACGCTGACCTGGCTCACGCCACCATGCGCGGCGGCAGTGTGCCAGGGACAACAGGCAATCCCAGCGATTTAGCTGTTGTTAAAGAATCATGCGGCGGTTCGGCTTGCCATAGTGGTGCTGCCGAGGACGGCAGCGATCACATCCACCGTGTCTTGACATCCGTACAAGCGACTTACGCAGGCGCTATTGCTCAGGTCAATTATGCTTTTGGTCAACAACCAGACCCGGCAGCCCGTTGGGGTGTATTCGCTGTACAAGATGATAACATTACCACGGAAACAGGCGTGCCCTATTTAGAAAAATTTAGTCCCGGTCCGGATGCACCGGAAGCCATTCATGCCTTTTCCCAAGATTGTCAACTTTGCCACATAACGGCCGTTCCTCTGGATCAACCATACTTTTTCCGTGCCACTGGCTGCGCCGCCTGCCACACTATCTATGAAAATGATGGCCTCTATCGCGGCGGCGATCCGACCATCCCTAGAGATGAACCGGGGCATGCCGGCAGCCATCAACTAACCACAGCTATCCCTTATTATCAATGCAACCACTGCCACAATCGCGGCAATTATTCGCTGCGCCAAATGACGTTTCTGGAACGAGACGATTTGCCCGGCCCACACAATTTGACTGCCCAAGAGCAGCGTGCGTTAGATTATTACCAGCCCATTGCCCAGTTTACCCTATGCGAATGGGAACTGGATTGTGTGGACTGCCATACCAACGGCGAGGTGATGGGCGACGGCGACATCCATTCCAGTCAAGGGGAAATTCAGTACATTCAATGTCAAACGTGTCACGGCACGTTAACAGAGATGCCCCTGTTAAAAACGATTGCCGACGCCGAAGACCCCGCTATTGTCTCAGCCAATTTAAACCCCAATTACAGCGTGGCGGTGGGCGACACAGTCATCGCCACAACGCGAGATGAGACATTTGGCTGGGTCAAGTGGGATGGAAAACGCTTGCTGGAAACAGGCAAAGTAGACGGCCGTTTATACGAAGTGCCGCTCGTCATAGACAGTGCTTGCCGGCAGCAGCCCGATCAACAAGAAAGCCGCTACTGCCATGAATGTCACGCATATGAACGAGAAGGGAATTAGAGATTAGAGGAATCGCCAATCCCCCAATAAAATTATGAACGGAGAAACTAACAAACTTAATTTATCTCGCCGTCAATTTTTGATCTTGTTAACTCATGGTGGCTGGGTGGCGGCGTTGGGCGTTTTGGTCTACCAGGTGAGCCGGTTTATGGGCGCACGCGCCACGCGATCCATCCCAACGCCGCTGGTGACAGCCGGAACGCTGGCCGATTTCCCACCTGGCTCAACTACGTATGTCAGTGAAGCGCGGGCTTGGGTGGAAAACCATCAAGGCAATTTAACAGCGTTGGATGCAGTTTGTACGCATTTGGGGTGTTTGGTGCAAGAAAGGAAAACGGCCGTTCCTGGTTTCCACTGTCCGTGTCATGGCAGTGAATTTGGTGAAGATGGAGCAGTCGAACAGGGGCCGGCAGAACGGCCGTTACGCCCTCTACACATTGAAGTAACACCTGATGACCAGGTTGTCATTCGCACATAAAAGACCTGACAGGTTTACATAAGTTCCATGATTATCAAGCAATAATCATGGTAGAGGTACGAGAAGGATGAGATGAGAAATGAACCTGTCAGGTGTGGTCTAGCAGGCTCAAGTCTCCAACACTATTCCGCAACAATCGCGCTGATATTGGCGATGCGTTGTAAGCGGTCAAGCATATCGGCTCGTTCCAGGCTGATAAGCGTGAAGGTATCAGCCAGTTTTTGCAGCCAGTGGCTGATTTTAGACTGTGTTTCCTCATCTAAAATATGTTGTGGTCGATCAACGGCCGTTAATTCAGCTGCATCGAGTCCATGTTCATTAGCTAAATCCTGAATTTGTACTTGTCGAACTTCAGGTTCCACAGGCGATGTAAAAAATTGACCCGCAACAAACATCGCCGGAGATGCACCATCCGCTTCAATCCTTGCCCGCGCATATTGAAAACCGGCATGACAGGTAGAAAATTGAGGCATTTTTTCGTGCTGTTCAGCCAATTTCTGCCAGGAGTCAATACAAGCCTTTCGCCCTGAGTCGGTGCTAAGAATGAGATTACAAAACTCACAAGAGTTGCTGATTTCAGTGATCGGCTGACCTTCAGTATCGGTGATGATAGCGCCTACTTCTACCGCTTCTGCGCTGACATCTTGAATTGATTGCAAGCAGTGGATAGGTAAAATCTCTAACGAAAGACGTGGCATTTCTTCACGGATCACAGCCGGTGTACCAGAAAATAATGCTTCTACTTCTGGCCGGGGGAATCGCCACTGTTGACCGACCTTGACACCTTGCAAACGGCCGTCTTTCAACATGCGGTAAATTGTCGTGCGATCAACCTGTAGTTGGTCTTGTACTTGTTTTGTCGTTAATAAATCATTCATTCAAAAAGGAACCCTTGAAAACGTTAATCGCCCGAAACGCCAGCTCGTAACCAACGTCGCGATTTTTGTTCGGGTGACGCTGCCGGTGTCACGACCACCGTTTCTTCAAACAACGGGAAGTAATGTGCCACTAAAGAATAAGCCAAAACGGCCGTTGCTGCCACACCAATTAAAATCGCCACTTCCATCCAATGCGGCGAGTATACTTGTCCATTAACCGGCTTCATTGCAAACCAAGACACGCTAAATCGATTCAATACCACGCCAGCCAATACAAAACCAGCCCCAATTAAAACGCCTATCCGATTATGCCGCACCTTTTTGAAAGACAACAAGACAATCGGAATTACAACACCAATCACCAACTCCGCTAAAAAGAGAGTACTGTAAATGCCGCTGTCAAATAACAAGTGCAATTCATCGGTAATTTCCAGTTCACCTAATTTGAGTACCAGGTAAATCCCCAATACCCAGGGAATAAACCAGGCCAGTTCAGCCATGACATTCTCGGGCAAGGTACGCTTGAAAACCCAATAACTGATTACGGCCCCCATTGTCACCATCGCTAACCCGGCCGCCAATGACGAAATCAAGAAAAAAACGGGTAGAAACATAGAATACCACAAAAGATGAAGCCGTGACGACATAACTACAAACAGCGTACCCAACGAAGATTGATGCAAAGTAGAGAGGGTCACGCCAGCAATCACCAGCGGAATCGTCATTTTTTCAATGAGGGGCAAAATGCCGCTAAAGCGTGAGTTTTTCAGAAAAACAGGGCTAAGTTCGTAAATCAAGATGGTGGAATAAAGGGCGATACACCAACTCACCTCAAATAATGCTGAATTAAGATTGGGATAAAAAAGAAAGTGGTAAAATCGATCCCAACGGCCTAAATCCATAAATAAAATCACCAACACCGATGAGTAACCAATCAGCCCGGCCAACACGGTTGGTTTTACGGCCGGATGCAGTTCGTGCAAGTGGAATACATAGACCAGCGCGGCCAGGGTAAAGGCACCGCCGGAAAAAGCAACGGTGGACAGGTCAAAACTGATCCAGATGCCCCAGGGGAACGCTTTGCTTAAATGGGTTGTTTCACCCAGGCCAGCGAACAAACGGTACGCGCCCACTGACAAGCCTACCGCCGCAATGACTGCCAAAATATAGTAGCCAACTGACAAGGATTTGATTTCGTCACTGATTTTTTTGAACATGATTATTCCTCTGCTGCCTCATCTGGGGCTGTCTCATTTGAATTGTCGGAAACGCCTGTACTGAGCGTGGTCGAAGTGGCCGTTTCCTCACCACTTTCCCTTAACTCAGCCATCGCCTCTTCATGATGCTTAATCGTCAGATAAACGCCGCTCAAGCCAACCGCCACCGCTCCGGCCACCGCCGGCGTGCCATGCGTTACCAAACGGTTTGAGTAAGCCGGTGAGGTTTCGCCGCTGGCAGGGAAGCCCAGTTCTTCAAACGGCACAGGCGATACGTAAAAAGTAGCCGTTCCCCCATTTTCAGTTTCACCATACACATGATCCACATATTTGCCCGGATTTGCTTCAATACGTTGGTGCGCCTGTGCCAACATGCTCTCTTTGGGGCCAAACATGATGGCATCGGTCGGGCAGGTGGCGGCGCAAGCCGGTTCCCCTTCCCCTGCGCCCAGCCGCGACACACACATATCACACTTCACGATGAGAGGCATCTGTATATCCCATTCAAAATTAGGCACCTCAAAAGGACAGGCATACATGCAGTAGCGGCAGCCAATGCAGCGGTCTTCGTCATAGGTTACGATGCCACTGTCACTTTTTTGCAGCGCTCCCACTGTGCAGGCCGATACACAAGACGGATCAT
>JAGRDI010000385.1:0-8882 GCA_020432765.1 Anaerolineales bacterium
TCGATATGGTTTAACCCTGTTTTATGATGTGCAGTTATGCTGGCAGTAACTGAGTGGATACCTTCCTGGATGCCCTCATAGGCTAATGAAAAAAGTGATTGTTCCCATGGTTGTGTGAAGATAGTCATTGTTTTCCTCGATTAAAATTGGATATGCAGTACCAAAGTTTTAAACTCTCAAAATAGATATTTGTTATTCTAGCATATAAAAACACACTTTGTCAAGTAATTGCACAGATAAATATTGACAAAATATCTATAATGTGTTAATCTGTACAGTGTGGAATGAATAATACGCATCCATATATGGATACGTTATATAAATAGATAGTTTGAGGCACATACATGGTAAATGGGAATAACACGGCTAGGGCTCATGAAATGGCTACGTACAATTTAAAGGCGGTTGTCCAGCAAACCGGTGTGAAACCGGACACATTGCGTGCATGGGAACGACGTTACGGTCTTCCTCAACCGGAACGCACAGCTGGTGGACATCGCATTTATTCAGAAGAAGATATTGAGATCTTGTTATGGTTGTTGAGTAAACAAGCAGAAGGGTTGAGTATCAGTCGAGCAGTTAAATTATGGCATGACCTTATTGATAAGGGTGAGAACCCATTGGCGCACAAATCAGCGAATTTGAACGATGCTGTTACAAAAACGGCCGTTGTTCAAACTACCGATCAAGCTGCAACCATAAAAATGCTGCGATCAGCCTGGATTACGGCCTGCATGGAATTTAATGAGCGCCAAGCTGAAGCAATCCTTACACAAGCATTCTCATATTACCCGGCTGAGGTTGTCGTGATTGATGTTTTGCAAAAGGGATTAGCAGAAATTGGAAACAATTGGTACACAGGTAAAATCACAGTACAACAAGAGCACTTTGCCTCTGCTCTAGCTATACGTCGTTTAGATGCTTTGTTAGCTGGCACACCGCCGCCCACACGACCAGAACGGATTATTACCGCCTGTGCTCCTGAAGATGACCATACCTTTAGCCCTTTACTTTTGACGCTATTATTGCGGCGTCAGGGTTTTGACGTTGTTTATTTAGGCAGCCGAGTTCCAACGGAACGTCTGGCAGCTACAATTAATAAAACCAAACCTGATCTGGTCATATTTTCCGCACAATTGTTATATTCTGCCGCAAGCCTCTTAGAGGTAGCAGAAATTGTGGCAAAACAAGGCACACAGTTGGCTTTCGGTGGTTTGATCTTCAACTTGATTCCTGCGATTTGTAACCGTATTCCCGGCCATTTCCTTGGTAAACGCCTGGACCTGGCTCCGCAGTTGGTGAACTCACTTCTTAAATTTCCGCGCAGCCCTGCTCCCACTGCCGACCTGCCAGAAACCTTTCAAATGGCACTAAAAGATTTTCGCGGATGTGCCGCGACGGTTGAGGCGGAGGTTTGGTCAGCCTCCATATCATTTGGTCTTCAACAAGGTGCGCTTGGTGTGGCTAATCAGACCATGACCCGTAACATTGTGTCTGCACTCATGTTAGGTGATCTAAATTATATTGGAAGTGATATCCATTGGGTTGAAGGATTGTTAGCGAATTATCGTTTGCCGTCTGCTCATCTGTACAAGTTTTTGCGCAGTTATGCTGCTGCTTTAAATAATAACTTAGATCCAAAAGAGGGTAAAATAGTTCTGGATTGGTTTGCTGGTATTATTGATTCAATGAATCAATTAGGTGTCGAAAACGTTCAACATTAGGAATAAAAGGGATTCAGATGCAATTATTAATTACTGGAGGAACGGGGTCGATAGGCAGCCGGTTGGTTGAGTCCCTGGCAGCAGATCACCATGAAATTATTGTTTTAAGTCGCAATCCCGCAGCACACAAATTTCCAGAAGGAGTAAGCGGTGTTGCCTGGGATGGCAAGACCCCAGATGGTTGGGGACATTTGGTGGATGGGATTGATGTAGTAATCAATTTGGCAGGCGAAAACCTTGCCGGTAATGGGACAATCCCCAGCCGATGGACAGATGCCCGTAAAAAGTCTATTCGTGAAAGCCGTATCAATGCAGGACAGGCACTCGTGGACGCAATCAGCGCAGCAGATGTTAAACCAAAGCTTCTATTTCAAATATCAGGGATAGATTATTATCCACCTGGTGATGATTTGGTCACAGAAACATCGCCACCTGGGGACACATTCTTAGCAAATGTGGTGGCGAATGATTGGGAACCTTCGACTGCTGCGGTTGAAGGGATGGGTGTGCGCCGCATCGTGGGGCGACTTGGACCGGTCTTGAGTATGGGCGGGGGTCCATTGCCTATCTCTGTGTTACAGTTTAAGTTTTTTGTTGGCGGCCATTTGGGAAACGGCCGTCAATGGCTTTCATGGATTCATATTGATGATGCTGTCAATGCAATCAAACATATGTGTTCAAGTACGCATGTTGAAGGTGTTTACAATATCGTAGCCCCGAATCCTGTTCGCAACGAGAAATTTTCGCAGGTTCTGGGATCTGTCATGGGCCGCCCCAAATGGATTCCCGCCCCAGCGTTTGCACTTAAACTGGCCCTCGGAGAAATCTCAACCCTGGTTTTGGAGGGTCGGCAAGTTAGCGCACAGCTTCTTCTTGACACCCAGTTCAAATTCAAATTTGCCGAGCTCAAGCCGGCTTTAGAAAATTTGTTAGAGTAGATTTTATCATGCAAACTGCTATTTGGTGGATTAGACGTGATCTGCGTTTAACAGATAATCAAGCCTTAACGGCTGCCTATAAAGCTGCTAGCATGGTCATTCCTTTGTTTATCATTGATCCGATTTTTGAACAATCCAATTATGTGGGTTCAAAACGACAAGCTTTTTTATGGGAGGGCTTGCAGGTTTTGCATCAGGCGCTGTGCGCACTTGGCAGCCGCTTAATTATACGCCGTGGTGTACCTGAAGAAGTTTTGGTTAAACTTATGCGCGAAACGGGAGCCGAGGCGATTTTTGCCGAAGAAGATTATTCTAATTTGGCTCGGCGGCGTGACGGCCGTATCGTCAAAACTTTGCCATTAAAATTAGTGGGTGCTCCTTGTGTACGCCCACCAGGCACCGTGGTGAAGGCTGACGGCACGCCATATACCGTTTTTACTCCTTTTAGCCGTGCGTGGAAAGCCCAACTGCTGCCGGCTCAAACTGATATTTTGTGCGCTCCTACACAAATAAATACTCCAGCAAACCTATCAACGGAGTTGGTTTCCAATTTGGTGCAAGGGGAAGCGGCCGTTTCCTTTCCCGCCGGAGAACAAACTGCGCAAAAACGTTTGCAATACTTTGTACAAACTTCAATTGCCGATTACGCTGATGCTCGTAACTATGTCGCCCAGGCCGGCACTGCGCATTTGTCACCTTATCTACGCTTTGGCATGCTTTCGGCACGTCAAGCCGTAGTGGCTGCTTTGAGAGCGTGTGAAACGGCGGCTGATGCTCCCCAGCAAAAAAGTGCTGAAACCTGGCTAAATGAACTGATTTGGCGCGAATTTTTTATCCACATCCTCTATCATTTTCCATTTGTGGCTGAGATGAGTTTTCGTGAACGTTATCGTAATCTGGCATGGCGAAATAATGTTGAAGCGTTTGACCAATGGTGTAACGGCCGTACCGGGTACCCAATCATTGATGCTGCCATGCGCCAATTAAGCCAAACTGGTTGGATGCATAATCGGGCACGCATGTTGGTGGCCTCCTTTCTCGTAAAAGATTTATTGATCGATTGGCGCTGGGGTGAGCGCTGGTTTATGCAAAATCTTATCGATGGTGATCCTGCTGCTAATAATGGCGGTTGGCAATGGGCGGCGGGTACAGGTACCGACGCAGCTCCCTATTTCCGCGTTTTTAACCCCATTACCCAAAGCCAAAAATTTGATCCTGCCGGCAAGTATATTCGTCAGTGGCTGCCAGAATTAGCTGCACTGGATAACAAACAAATTCATGCACCCTGGCGAGTGCCATTGTTAGATCAATACAGGATTGGTTGTGTGATCGGCCGCGATTATCCTGCCCCAATCGTTGATCACAAACTGGCTCGCCAACGTGCACTCGACTTCTTTAAGTTGCCGTAACCCCGTTTTCACTGTTAAACTTGCTGCATTTATTGGCAAAATAACCACAATTAAAAAAGTCTTTATGCGTAAAACACCCTTTGTTTGGCTGGGATCAGGACGTGCTCGTAAACGTGATGTGGGTGCATTTGGCATATTGTTAGATGCGGCGATGCGCGGGCGTTTGCCTGTACCTAATGGCGGGATTTTGTTGGATGATTTCTATCAGATTGTGCGGGAGGAGGAGGTGGTGGTTGTGGAAAACGGCCGTATTTCCATCCCCGATCCGAACTGGCTGTACAATGTTTTATATCGTGATATTCGGTTTCCGCATTTAACTAAACTAGTCGCATTACGACCGTTATTCTCTGCGCCGGACTCCCTAGATAGTAAAATTGGAAAAACCCACCTTGACGTCGATTTCGATGATGCCTTTTCTTTGGCATACGCACTGGAATCGGTCTGGTCGCCGGCCCTTGATTTGACCGCTGAATGGCGGCGGGATTTGTTGGTTTTTGAGATGGTCGAACGGCAGGTGGGCGGAACGGCCGTTACCCAAACTAACCAACCCACCGATGAAATCTATTGTGATGAAGACGACCACAGCTTTCATCCGCAAAAGCTCAAAGGATTTATTCCCCAAGTTGACCAGAGCTTGCCAATTTATGTGCAACGCCTACAGTATCTCCTAAGTGGTATTCGCCGTACGTTGGGCAAAGGAAATTGGGCTATTGAATGGATTGATGATGGCGAAATCTGTTGGCTTGTTCAAATAAGCGAATGTAAGCTGCCGAGTGCAAGATAATCACTAATAACAAGCGGAAAACGATCATGAAATGAAGTCGGCGAGCGTAACTATAATTTTTCTAGGCTAAATGGCACGCAAGACAAGATAATTTGCCGGTACATGCCCTTCTTGTCCATGTGATAAGGGGATGGTGTTAATAGTAACATCTTCACCCTGTCTAATGATTGTCCAATCATTTTCAGGATAAACCTTTTTAATATCATCTAGTTTGAAACCAATGGGTTGGATGCCGTGTTCGACAACTTTGTGCAGCAACATCGGCAAGCCGGATGGGCTGTCGCCGGGCAATGTTCTGAAGTAAGTAAGTGCCTGATGATTCAACTCAATTTGATAAAGTGTGCCTTTTTGCCCTAGCAAACTTTTGACCGCTGCAGCAAATTTTTTGCGATCTGGTTTTTGGATGACATGCAGCACGCCGCGCATGTAGATATTGACATCGCCCAATTCAGCATGTAATGCGCTGGCGGCAGCTGGATTAGTGGCATCTAAAACCCGAAATTCGACATTGCTATATGCTTTGCTCTCCTGCCGGGCCAGTTTGATGGCCTCTTCTGAAGCATCTATGCCGATCACACGCGTGAAATGCTGGGCTAAGAACCGGGTCTGACGGCCGTTGCCGCTGCCTAAATCAATGATGGGCAGGTTAACATCCATATATTTTTTGAAGCGCTTGATATCTTCTTCAGCAGCGCGGTCAGGATTATTATCCCATAAAACCTCGCCCCCTTTGCCCGTGCGAGAAATGCTGCCCCAATAACTATTCCATTGTCCCGCATAATCGCGAGTGCTTTTACTTTTGATTTGATATTTGATCAGGTTGCTGTACAAACGATATGAATCCATTAAGCTCATTTTTATGCTCCATAAATTGTCTGATTTGTGTGAAAATCAGGCTGATTTAGATCGACGCATCTTCGTTGCGAAGATGCTGCGCGTATTAATTAGAGCCAGTATAAGCCCAAACCGTTCCTTAAACGTCCCAAAAAACGTCCCGGTTTGAAAAGGAGCTTGATTCTGCTATTTGTGGTGTAAGGTGTGACTGATTTCAGCACCGATTTCACTGACTATTTTGGGGGTGGATTGGATGCGATCAAATTCAATGGATGATTTTATGATTTCAAGATAGTAAACTGGAGCCAAGCAAAAGGTATGGACACTGATTTTAGTCGGGATGATACTATTATTGTGCTTTTGACTGCTGATGGATTACGCCTAATTCAGCAGCCAGATCATAATACCGCTGCGCCTCTTTTTGATTGCCAAGCAGCTCGTATGCGTGACCCATGTTTAGATAAAGCGATGGATAAAACGGCTCTACACGGCTGTCTGCAACAGCATCGGCTCGTTTTAACGCCTCTTGATTCCACTTAAACTCATCCTCCGGATTTGCTTGATGCCGGGCAACATAATGTGCGGCAATACACGCTTCATAATCATTTTCGGCTGCTTCCCAAGCTTGTTGATAATGTTTGCGGGCAGCGTCAATTCTGCCCTCAAATTCAGCATGTGTTCCATCGAGACAGAGTTTTATGACGTGATTATTGATATCCATTGCAATACTGTAGGCAAATTTAATAAATATTGCAATACTTTGACGTTCTGACTTTTGACGTTCGTTTACATTGGCATCTATGCGGGGTATTGGTATAATTTCTTGTTGTGAAACGACCGCATTATTGTAATAACTTCAGAACTTCCCCATTTGACAGGAGATTGATGTGATTCAGGCCAAAACTCAAAGTGCAGAATATTGGGGTTCCCAATTTAATCTTTCTGATTCTGACATTGAGCAAATATATAATCACTTATTAGAGGTTGAAAAACCTCAAACTATAGAAGCGATCACACGAGTTGTGATGACACACCGTGTGGCCACCGAGACACAAAATATCCAACGCCGCATGCAAGGGAGAGTTTTATATCAGCCCCAAAACAGTTATGCCGTTGGTGACCAGCTTGTGTTTCCAGAATTTCAATTTGCTCAGGGCAGCGTAACGGCCGTTCGTGATGGCTACAACCCTGAAGAGGGGCGCTTTCAAGTTATTGCTGTTGATATTGCGAATAAATCGCGTGAGTTTGCTGCGGCATATACACATCAGCACCCTTTGAATTTAGAGAGTGATGCTGATATTTCAGATTATCTTCTAACTGATTTAGAGGCGTTATATAAGCAGTTCGGCGTAGAATTGAGCGGACTAATTGAAACGGCTTTAGCTGCAAAACCAGATTTTATCCGTATCGAAAATATGTGGTTTGCGAAATCGTTGTTGCTGGATATCAATATCGGACATTTGCATTTGTCAGAAGCTGTCTTGGAGATTAATGAAGGTGGCCCCATGTCACCCGAAGAAATGATTCCGTTTTTGGATTTAGATCCGGCCGTGGATATTAGTGTGCAAAGATTTTCGCTGAATACGGCTCTCGTGACTGATGAACGCTTTGACGAAGTGGCTCCTGCTGGTGAAATCGCCTGGTTTTTGCATCGGCTTGAACCAGACGAAGTAAAAGAGATTCCAGCACGGCTTAAATACCAGTCTGAACCCTATGATCGGGCGTTGTTAAATTCGCAACTACAATTTTTGGAGCAAGAGCTGGATGATGAATGGTCAGACATGCCGAAAAGCAGCATGGTGCAGCCTGCTGTTTTGGCACTCACATTTCCACACCGTTGGTCAGGAACATTGCCTTTAAGTTCGCGCATGAAATCGATATTGCCTCAAAGCAGCCGTCCGCGCCAGCGTGTCTTATTTGTGGATGAAGAAACGCAGCAGGAAATTGTGGGTTGGGTGGTCAAAGACGGCCGTTACATATACGGCCTAAAAGAGTGGTACGAAGAATTTAAGATTCCCGTTGGTGGTTTTTTGCATTTTTCACCTGGCCCTAAACCGGGCGTAATTATGTTAGGTTTTGACCGTCGCCGGGCACAACGCGAGTGGGTACGTTTGGCATCGGTCTCTGATAATCGGATACAATTTACATTAGAGCGACGATCAATTAGTTGTGGCTATGACGATCTGTTGATCGTTGGTACAGATGTAGTGGCTGCCATTGACGCACTCTGGCGACGTGCGGAGACAAATAAACGTTCATTGGCTTCATTGCTCATGGAAATATTTCCATCTTTGGCCTCTTTGAATCCACAAAATGCTGTGCATGCCAAAACGTTGTACAGTGCAGTCAATATGTTAAAACGGATGCCGCCAGGACCAATTTTTGCTGAATTAACACGTAACTCGGCTTTTGAATCCGTGGGTGATTTGTATTGGCAATTTAATAAAGTTAATTGATAAAAATAATGAAGGAGTGTTTCCTTGGGTAGTAGACCGCGTCCAAAAGTAAAACTAAAAAGACTTAAACGTGTGACGCCTGATTCAAAATTTTACATTGATTTTGAATGGTGGGAATCTTCTAATCTGGATTTAAAAACGTATCTGATGACGCGCCTGCAGATTGGCGACGAAAGCGAATTGGACACAGATATTGAATTTGTTGATTTAGTTGATGGACAAACGGGTGAAGTCAGGCGTGTGGATGGTTTCCAATACTTAATACAGGCCTATTTCCGTCAACTCCCAGATGATTTTGTGCTAAATGCATCATTGGTTGATGCGGCATTTTGTGTGCTTTTGTCTAATGCGAACCAACCGATGACCGGTCGTGAAATTGCAGAGCGTATCCAAAAACCAGCCAAAGTTGTTGTGCGCACGCTAGGTGGCACGACCGTTTATCAAGGTATTCGCCCGGTTCACGAGGATTAGGTAAATAAAGTGTCTTTTGCGGTAATGTCAGGTGCTAATGGATTTGTGCCAGCTAAAATGCATGTATTTATTGCGGGTGTCATGCAGGGAAAACGGCTGGATAATCAAATTGGTGCACAGGATTATCGTCTGCGTATTGGCAGTGCCATCCGGGAGTTTATTCCCGCAGCAGAAATTATCGATCCGTGGGCATTAAATCCGCATAGTGTTAATTATGATGAACAACGCGCACGGCATACATTTTTGTCGATGACACGTAAAGCGTC
>JAGRDI010000385.1:8986-16409 GCA_020432765.1 Anaerolineales bacterium
ACACCTCACATTTACCATTGGGCGATTCGTTTTACTGCGAATGAGATTTTGCCCGATTTGGATACACTTTTGGCGGATATTGAAAACGGCCGTATTTACAAACTGCTCCAATCGCGCATACACCAGGGTTTTGTTTGACGTGACCCATGTCGCCGATTAGAATTATAACGATTAACAACCCAATTGGCCCCAGTAGCTCAATGGATAGAGCGCCGGACTTCTAATCCGTAGGTTGGGGGTTCGATTCCCTCCTGGGGTATTTTTCATGATGAGGTCCGTCGATTTTTGTAACGGACCTCTTTGTGTTTTTCGAGAAGTGTGTGAAGATGATAAAAGTGTTTACTGTTGCCGAAATGATTGCAGCTGAAAAAGCGGCTGATGCTGCGGGCGTTTCCTATGCCGCAATGATGGAAACAGCCGGTCGTTGTGTGGCTGAGGCGGTTGTTGAACGGCTTCATATTGCTGGCAAACATATTTTGATATTGGTTGGCCCTGGCAATAATGGGGGAGATGGCCTGGTTGCCGGACGGTTTTTGGCGCAGGCGGGAGCAGAAGTTGTTTTATATTTATATACACCACGTGATGCTCATGTAGACGATAATTTTCATCAGGTACAGCAAATGGGATTGTCGATTGTTGGAATGGTTGAGGATATCGATTTCCAATTTTTACGCGATGCTGTGGTGCAGACAGATATTGTACTCGATGCTCTGTTGGGAACCGGAGTTACCCGTCCTATAAGTGGCCGCCTGGCAGAGCTGCTGCGTGTTGTCAAAGATGAAATCGGCGTGAAGCAAAAAAAGGAGGCTGAATATGCGCGTTCGCGATTGACGATAGTTGGCAATGTTAACGGCCGTAACACCCCTCCTCATCCGCTCATTTTCGCCGTTGATTGCCCGAGCGGCCTAAACTGTGATAGCGGCCAGCTTGATCCACTTGCCATCCCGGCAGATCACACTGTGACCTTCGCTGGTCCCAAACGTGGTCATTTTCGATTTCCTGGCGCGGCGGCATGTGGTGAACTGATCGTGGCCGATATAAATATCCCCACTGATTTACCAAATGTGGCCGCGGTGCAGGTAGAATTAGCAACGGCCGCAGCCATGCAAAAGCTGCTGCCACCACGCCCGCCCAACGGTCATAAAGGCACTTTCGGCACAACCTTAATCGCCGCTGGATCGCAGCATTATTTTGGTGCGCCGCTGTTGGCCGCTAAAGGTGCTTACCGTGTTGGCACAGGCTTAGCGGCGTTGGCATTGCCGCAAGCCATTCTAACAACTGTGGCCGGACAAATGCCGGAAGCAACCTATCCGCCAATTTCGGCCGTAAACATATTAGATGCTGAGAGTGTAAGTGAACTGAGGACAGCGATAGCCCGTGCCAAATCCCTCCTTGTCGGTCCCGGGTTGGATGCTGCAGCCGAATTTATGCAAGCCTTGCTCGCAATTCGAGATGTTTTGCCGCCTTTACTTGTCGATGCAGATGGTCTTAACTTATTGGCTGCGCTGCCTGATTGGCCCACACGTTTGCCGCCACACACAATCCTAACTCCGCATCCAGGTGAAATGGCGCGTTTGACAGGTATGTCAATGGCGGCTGTGAACATGGCTGACCGGATAGAGCTGGCATCTGAAAAAGCACAGGAATGGGGACATGTGGTCTTGCTCAAGGGTGCGTATAGTGTCGTTGCAAATGTGGACGGCCGTTGCCATCTCCTCCCATTTGCTAATCCGGCCTTGGCTGTGGGTGGCAGTGGTGATGTGTTATCTGGTATTATTGCAGGTTTGTTGGCCCAAGGGCTGCAGCCTTATGCGGCAGCTGTGTTGGGTGGTTTCCTACATGGTGCTGCGGGGCAATTGACCGCTGCTAAAGTTGGATCATCTGGTGTTTTGGCCGGCGAGATCGCGGAAAACATACCGCAGGCACAGCGTGCTTTGAGATATTGATTAAATGATGGAACAAACAAAATTCCCAGCCTTGACACAAGTTGTTTTGCCTGCTTTTCGTGATTGGATCACTGATTGGCCTAAATTCATCCTGGTTACGGTTGTCTGGCTGCTCAGTTTGATCACGTTTGTGTTCGCTCCCCCATTTACTTTTGGCTTATTTTACGTGACAAATGGGTTGGCATATGGCGATATCATGCGACTCGGCAAGTTGTGGGAAGGTACCAAAAAGTATTTTTGGACAAGTTGGTGGTGGCTGATTATGAATGTTGTGGTGATTGCGGTGCTTGTAGGCAATATCCTTTTCTATGGTCGGTTTGCAGCCTCCTGGTCATTTATTGTGCAGTTATTGCTTGTGTTTTTACTGTTATTTTGGTTGATAGTCCAATTTTATACCATTCCCTATTTGATGGAGCAGACTGAAAAATCGTTAAAAACGGCGCTGCGTAATGCGGTTGTCACGTTTTTTAGCAGTCCAGGTTTTACCATTGTTGTGGTGCTTGTGTTTTTATTGTTGTTGGTTTTGAGTGTCGTTTTTGTTTTCCCCATTTTTCTTGGCGTGCCTTGTTTATTGGCTTTGATTTGGAGCCGTGCCGTTCGTCAGCGGATTGAGGAATTTAATCATGAAGAATCAATATGATGTGATTTTGGTTGGCGGCGGGGTTATGGGCTGTGCAACGGCTTATTATTTATTAAAAGCAGATCGCAGCCTCAAGGTTGCTATCATCGAAAAAGATGGGACCTATGCCCGTTCATCAACGACCTTGTCTGATGGCAATATTCGTGTGCAGTTTAATGTCAAGCAAAATATTCTAATATCGCAATATGGTTTGGAAATGTTAGCGCGGTTTGCCGAGGATATGGCTGTTGGTGATGATTTGCCTGACATCGCCTTTCGGCAGCAGGGGGATTTGTTTATCTTTGATGAAAACGGCCGTTACGCTGCCGAACAGGGTCTTAAATTACAAAACAGCCTGGGTTGTGGCATCGAATTGTTGACCCCTGCCGAAATTGAAAACCGCTACCCGCTGTTGAATATGGAAAATTGTGCCGGGGGCACATTTGGCCGTCAAGAAGGCACAATGGATCCACATGCGGTGTTGCAGGGGTTCAAAAACAAGGCGATTGCATTGGGAGCCAAATTTATTGAGGCTGAGGTTGCGCAGGTTTTGGTGACGACTACGGCCGTTGCCGGTATCAGACTGGCAGCAGGCGACATTTTGCATGCCAAAATCGTCGTTAACTGTGCTGGTGCATGGGTTCCGCAGCTGGCATCCAAAATTGGCATAGAGCTGCCGATCGAACCTGTCAAGCGCCAGGTTTTTGTCTTGGAAACGGCCGTAACACCCCCAACCCCACTCCCATTGACTGTTTTCCCATCTGGTTTATATATCATCCAGGAACATGGCAGCCATTTCCTGTGTGCCAAATCGATGCAAAATGATCCGGTTGGCTTTGACGATTTTAGTTGGCATCAACAAAAATTTATGGATGATATTTGGCCTGAATTGGTGGAGTATGTACCCGCTTTTGATCGGCTGAAGGTTGTTAGCGGTTGGGCGGGGTTATACGCAGTCAACACATTTGATGGCAATGCGATCTTGGGTGAATGGCCGGGCTTAAGCGGCTTGTATTTGATTGGTGGTTTTTCTGGACATGGCTTTCAACAATGTTTTGCTGTCGGCCGTTACATCAGCGAGTTGATTTTGGATAACACGCCTACGCTCGATCTTTCTATCTTTTCACCACAGCGTATTTTGGATAACAGTCCCGTTTATGAAAACCAACATAAATTGGTGTGAAAACCCAACATGATTACAGGGGTTGATTTTGGCGATTAGGGCAAGGATTCAGCAACGGCCGCTTCTCGCATTCGGGCTAGGTTTATTCCCCTTATTGTTCTTGTTTATGTGGCCGGTGTTGTGGCCAGCGCAGGGACAGGCGTTGGGTGGATTGGATATGCGCGGCCTTTTCTATCCCTGGTTTGGTCAGGCGAAAACGGCCGTATTAAACGGCCGCCTACCTTTATGGGACGCGAGTCAATTTGCCGGTTATCCTTTTCTCAGTAACCCACAAGTCGCCCTGTTTTATCCGCCCACCTGGTTGGTAATGATATTGCCGCTTGAAGCCGGCATTAGTTGGTTTGTGCTGCTGCATTTATGGCTGGCTGGTATGGGTATGTTTCTCTTTGTGCGTGCATTGGCAGGCTCTCATTTTGCGGCGACATTGGCTGGTTTGGCATTAGCCTTTAGCGGTTTTGTGAGCGTGCGTGTATGGGCAGGCCATATTGGCCTGGTGGCGACCGATGCCTGGCTGCCCTGGCTGTTGCTGACCTTTTTGTGGAGTGTACAGAAGCGCAGTTCATGGGCAGGTATCATCGCTGGAGTACCTTTTGGACTGGCGATATTGGCCGGGCATACGACCTCGTTGCTGTATGTAGGCATTATCTGGGCTGCCTTTGCACTCTATTTAGGTGTGACAACCCACGCATGGCGGATTGTTGTGCGCCAATTTTTGTTTGCTGTTTTTATTGGATTGTTGTTGAGTGCGATCCAACTGCTGCCACTGCTGCAATTTACGATGGTATCGTCACGCGCTGGGGCTGCCAGTCTCGAATTTTCGACCGCCTTTTCATTCCCGCCCGCCCATTTGGTGACCTTGTTTGTGCCCACGTTTTTTGGCGAGCCGTTGGTTGCTGGTTATTGGAGTGTGCCTAATTTTGAAGAATTGACCTATTACATCGGTTTACTGCCCTGGTTTGGGTTGGTATTGGGTCTGCGTAAACCCAATCGAGCAGTCATTTTTTATCTACTGTTGATGGGTATAGGTTTGTTGTTGGCTTTCGGCAGTTATGGCTTTTTATATGGCCTGCTTTACAACTTGCTGCCACCTTTCCGCCTGGCGCGGGCACCGGCGCGGGCGATGTTTTTGTTTGTGTTTGCGGGGATTGGTTTGTTAGCCACGGCCGTTACCATCTGGGAACGACATCCTGATAAACAAGCACTGAATGTTTTGATGCGGTGGGTGTTGGCGATTGGTTTCGTGGTCGGTATCACCGTTTTGGCTGCGACGGGTGCTGTCTTCATGAGCCAGCATCCGAGTGACACCAGTGGGCGTTTGTGGCAGCAGGCCGGCGGTTGGGCAACGGCCGTACTCATCTTTCTACTGAGTGGGTTATTGCTCTGGGCGTATCTGAGCACGACAGATCAACGGCGTAAATTTTGGTTTGGCGCTGCTTTGCTGCTGGTTTTATTGGTCGACTTATGGACATTTGGCAGCAAATTTGTGCGTTTAGAATCGATGCAGCCTGACCAGCTTTGGAGCGATACAGTTGACATAATCGGATCGCCGTCAGAGCGTGTGCTGCCCTGGGGCATTTCCATATTCAGTCAAAATGGGGCCGGACAAGTCGGTTTGAACTCTGTGTTTGGTTATAACGCGCTTGAAATTGGAACCAATGTAGGTTTAACAGCTTCCGTACCCGACCCGCGTTCGACAGCGTATGATATTTTGGGTGCTAAATATGTGCTGGCAGTGGTGCCTTTGGAGCAGTATGTGGATGGGCAGCGGCCGTTGACACTCGTTGGCCAACAAAACAACACCTGGGTCTATGAACGGGCGCGTTCTCTGCCGCTGGTACGCCTGGTAACCCACGTCGAAATCATTGCTGACGATCAAAGCGCCATCAACCGTATCCATCAGCCTGATTTTAATCCAGCGACGACGGCGATTTTGGCGGCACAACCGCCGTGTGAACTCAATCTATCAGACAATCCCGGCACGGCCGTCATCAACGAACAAGCCGATGGTTTCTGGGAAATTAAAACCCAAAGTGAAGTGCCGTCCTTGTTAATTCTCAGCGAAACGGATTATCCAGGCTGGCAGGTGACGATAGATGGCGCAACGGCCGAATCTCTTACCGCCTATACGACCATCCGCGCCGTTTGCGTGCCGGCTGGAGAACATATTGTCTTGTGGCAATTTATGCCGACTGTGTATTGGTGGGGTGGGCTGTTGACTTTACTCGGATTGATTTTGGTAGCAGCGGCCGTAGTTAAAATGAAAAGGTAGCAGAGCTGCAAAGCGGAAATGGGAAACATTGACCTGCACCCTGCAACCTTGCTACTCTAACTCGTTCAAAACCGTCCGGTACAGCGTATCCGCACGAATTTCTTCCAGCGTATGGCAGGGTGCATCAAGCTGATCCGCTAATAACTGCGCCAAACCCTGATCAAATGCCTTGTGTTCCATATTGATCACCACCGAACGTACTCCAGCATCCTGAATCATATTGGCAATGCGATGCGCCTCAGATTGCGGCGGCAAATCACTAATACTCACATTGCCTGCCCCATCTGTCAACAGAATCATCATCGGAATAACATCGGGATGTGTATAACTTTCTTTCCGGAATACCTCCAGCGCCAGCATCAACCCGGCCGAAAGCGGCGTTTTGCCGCCGACCGCAATATCGATCAACGCCTTTTTGGCCAAAGGCACAGAATTTGTGGGTGACAATACTAAATTAGCATCATTCTTGTGGAAGACAATCAAACCAACGCGGTCACGGCGTTGGTATGCGTCTGTCAGCAGCGACATGATCGCTCCCTTAGTCGCCTCCATACGCTCAGAAACCGCCATGCTCCAGCTTGCGTCCACCACAAAGAGAATCAAATTTGATGAACGGCGCACACGTACTTTCTCACGTAAATCTTGTTTTTCTAATGCCAGCGCCACCTCAGAACGGTCGCGATCCTTTTGATAAGGCGCAGCCGCACGCAGGGTCGCGTCAAAAGCCAGATCCGTTATTTTATCTTGTTTGGGGAGCCGAGATTGAATGTAATGACCGCGTTTACGGTCGGTTTTGGTTTGCGAGCGGCGACCGGCTTTGCTGCGGGTCAGACGGTCCAGTTGGGTATCGAGGCGGCGTGCATTAAATTCCTGGCTGGATTGTACCTGCTGACCACCTTCCCACCATTGCCCATCTTGCGCTGTTTGGGGCACAGATTGGGGGCCGGCTTCTGCTTGCGAAACCTCAGCCCCCTCTTGTGCCTCTTCATCCGAGTCTAAGGCTTTTTTTTTACAGCTTCACTGTCAGCACTTTCTTCTTCATGCGGTTCACTCATCTCATCATCACCCAAGTCGCTGTTAATTTGTTCCATGCGTTCTTCTAATTCATACGAATTAATTTCGGCTTCCTGAAACATGCGTCCTTTGATGCGATGGGGCAGCGCCAGTTCGGCTGCCAGGATGATGTCGTCGTTGTTGATGTGGGAACGGCCGTTGAGTGCGGCATGTGCCTGTGCGCCGCGTAAGATTACCAAATCGGCACGATGACCATCAACTTTTAACGAACCGGTTAAGGCGGCAATGGCCATCAAATCACGCCGTGAATAGCGCACATCATTGACGATCTCGCGTGCACTGGCGATTTGATCTGACAACTGTTTTTCACGACCTGACCATTCTTCGCGGAA
>JAGRDI010000385.1:16507-17594 GCA_020432765.1 Anaerolineales bacterium
GCAAAACGGTCCAGTAATTGGGGGCGTAAATCACCCTCTTCCGGGTTCATCGTACCGATTAGAATGAATTTCGCAGGATGGGTGAAACTGATACCTTCGCGTTCAACGATATTGACACCCATAGCGGCTGAATCCAGCAAAAGATCGACCACATGGTCATCAAGCAAATTGACCTCATCCACATAGAGGACGCCACGATTGGCTGAGGCTAATATGCCGGGTTCAAAATGTTTTTCACCCGATTTGATCGCCTTTTCGATGTCAAGCGTACCCACAACCCGGTCTTCTGTCGCGCTGACGGGCAGATCGACAAAGGGAGTTGGGCGTGTTTCGCTGACGATTTCACCATCAGCATAAAGTACCCGGCTGTCGTCGGCCCATTCTGAAGGACGGTTAGGGTCACAGCCATAGCGACTGCCTTCGAGGACTTCGATATCCGGCAGGAGTGCAGCGAGGGCACGGGCGGCAGTTGATTTGGCGGTGCCACGTTCACCACGAATAAGGACACCACCGATTTGTGGATTAACGGCGTTGAGCACAAGGGCGCGTTTCATGCGTTCTTGGCCAACGATTGCGGTAAAAGGAAAAACAACTCTACGAGACATGCATTTTCTCCAATGTTTGGTTCTGCTGCGGATTATACTGCATGGTTGTGAGTGGGCAAGGCCACACGTTGTGTTGTAAGATACACGTTAGTTTTGCACTTATCAGGTGACGGATGTAGGGCGATTTGCCAAATCGCCCAGAAGATTTACAAAATCGTCTTACAATTGGAGATAGGATGGTCAAATTACCGCTTGTTCAAGTTGATGCATTTACACAATCAGCCTATGGAGGTAATCCTTGTGCCGTTGTGTTCGATGCGGATGAGTTGTCGCCGGCAGCAATGTTGGTGATTGCACGTGAGATGAATTTGTCCGAAACGGCATTTGTTATGCGGTCGGATCAGGCTGATTTTCGGGCGCGTTATTTCACACCGGCAGAAGAAATACCACTGGCTGGTCACCCGACTATTGCAACGCTTTTTGCATTGATCCATACGGGAAGACTCCCTTTATTTCAGTCTGAATTCAGTATTCGCTTGCAG
>JAGRDI010000386.1:0-7026 GCA_020432765.1 Anaerolineales bacterium
TTATCCTCATTTTGAACATAATTACACATTTTGGCGATTAACAGGCATAATTTAACAGGTGATCAAACAACGATAAAATATGTGGAGAGTATAAAAATATGTATTTACCCGCGAGCATTCAAGTACATGCAGCAGATGCTTTTGAAGAGCGTTATGGCGAACGGCCGTTTCTCATCATACGCGCTCCCGGACGAGTTAACTTGATTGGTGAACACACCGATTATAATGACGGCTTTGTTTTACCAATGGCAATCGACCGCGCTGTTTATATGGCGATTCGGCCGCGCACCGATGGCTGCGTCGAATTATATTCATTGGATTATCAAGAATTGGGTCGTTTTGAGCTGGCAAATATCAAGCATCATGACAGCGGCTGGCTGGAATATATCAAAGGCACAGTCTGGGCAATGCAAACAGCCGGTATGCGGGTTTGTGGTCTGGAAGGCGTCTTAGTGGGTGATGTGCCTTTGGGGGCAGGTTTGTCTTCCAGTGCAGCTTTGGAAATGGCGACGGCGCGGGCGTTTACGGCCGTTTCCAACCAACCTTGGAATCCGGCAGAAATGGCTAAAATCGGCCAAAAAGCGGAAAACAAATGGGTCGGCGTGAACACAGGCATCATGGATCAGATGATTTCGGCTGCCGGTAAAGTTGATCATGCTCTGTTAATCGACTGCCGTTCGTTAGAAACTGAAGCAGTCCCCCTCCCCCCCGGCACAACTGTTGTGATCATGGATACCTCCACGCGGCGCGGTCTGGTTGATTCGGCCTACAACGAACGGCGTGAACAATGTGAAGCCGCCGCCGCATTCTTTAATGTGTCGGCCCTGCGCGATCTGGATGAAGCAACATTTAACGCACACGCACAAGAGCTTGATGATCTCACCCGCCGCCGTGCCAAACACGTGGTCACAGAAAATGCACGCGTCTTAAAAGCTTGTGCAGCCATGCGTGCGGGTGATGCTGTCGCTTTCGGCCAATTGATGAATGCCAGTCACGCGAGCATGCAAAATGATTTTGAAATTTCCAATGCTGCCTTAAACACGATGGCTGCATTGGCGCGTCAACAACCAGGCTGCTATGGTGCACGTATGACAGGCGGCGGTTTTGGCGGTTGCGCCGTGGCATTGGTGGATACGGACAGCGTGGATGATTTTGTGACGGCCGTAACTAGCGCCTACACAGCGGCTACCCAACTCACGCCTCAAATTTATGTATCACCAGCCCAAGATGGCGCTGCAATAGTGGCGGAGTAGCCGTTGAATGTAAGTTATGCTTCTTAAAGACACACGTGTTTGCATTGTTGGTATAGGTTTAATGGGCGGTTCCCTGGCGCTGGCCTTGCGCGGCAAAGTGGCCCACCTGATGGGCGTCGATCGCCATGCAGCCACACGGCAATATGCTTTGCGTGAACATGTGGTCGATCAAGTCAGCGACGATCTGTCATTGGGGATTCAAATGGCCGATTTATTGATCCTGGCGACACCGGTGCAAACAATCCTAAATTTGCTGATCGATTTACCGCGCCTCTGTCCAGACGGTTGTTTATTGTTTGATCTCGGCAGCACGAAACAGACAATTAATGCGACTATGGGCGCTTTACCCACCCAGTTTCAGGCTATTGGCGGACATCCAATGTGCGGTAAGGAAACCGCCGGTTTATTAGCGGCAGATGCCACATTGTATCAAGACCAAACATTCATTCTGACACGTAACGGCCGTACCACCCCAACCATCGAACAACTTGCCCTTGAACTCAGCGCCACCATTGGCGCACGACCCTTATTTTTGGACGCCGTACGCCATGACCGCATCACCGCCGCAGTCAGCCATGTGCCTTATTTAATTTCGGCCGTTCTCATGCACCAGGCAGCCATGCTAAATGATGAGTATGTTTGGCCGGTGAGCGCATCTGGTTTTCGCGATACATCACGTCTCTCTGGTTCGGATCCACGTATGATGTTGGATATTTTGTTAACCAATAAAACGGCCGTTTTGGACCAACTTAACCACTTCCAGATAACTTTAGCCGAAATCAGCGATCTTTTAATATCTAAAGATGAAACCGCATTGGCTGTCTGGCTTACCAAAGCCCAACAAACCTATGTTGATTATCGTGCGCACAAGGAATAATGTCATGTATATGTTGATTATGGTGCTGGATGATAGCTCTCGCCTGAATGAAGTTTTGGATGCCTGGATTGGAGCTGGTGTGAAAGGTGTGACGATTCTAGAAAGTACCGGTGTGAATCGAGTTTTAGAACGCACCAAACCGGGTCCAATGTTTGCTGGCTTTACGCAGATTTTTGGCAGTGGACGCGTAGGGCATAATACACTATTTGCGGTGATTGAGGGTCTGGAAGTGGCAGAAACGGCCGTTGTTGCCACTGAAGCCATCCTCGGCGATTTAACCCAGCCACACACCGGCATCATTTACGCAGTCCCCGTTACCCAAACCTGGGGCATACCGGAACCTTATTCCCAAGACACAGATTCAAGTCGCGAGTAAACCCCATGGTCTGGCTCAAATTCATCTTCACCGCTGCCATTGTTGTTATCACCGCCATCCAATTGGCCAAATACGGTGACATTATCGCCGTGCGTACCAAATTGGGCGGTGTTTTTGTCGGGACTATCTTTCTCGCTGGTGCCACCTCTCTCCCCGAACTCATTGCTTCCATCAGTTCATTTCAGGCTGGTTTTCCTGATTTAGCTGCTGGCAACTTCTTTGGCAGCAATATGGTAAATATGCTGCTGTTAGCCCTCGTAGATTTGAGTAATTACCAGGTTCCCTTACTGCGCAAAGTTGCCCTCAGCCACGCACTCACTGCCACACTAACGACGATTCTGATGTTGATTGCCATCATTTCGATCTTAGGAGAAATAAATATTACACTTGGTTGGGTAGGTTTGGACAGCTTATTGATTATCGCGGTTTATTTTGGCGGTGTTTGGTTAATTCAACGCGAAAGTAATGTTGGCGCCAGTACTACCCATTCTACAGCGATTGAACCCGTGGTAGGTTTCCCATCATTGCGGCGCGGTTTAATCGGCTTTGCGCTCGCCGCCATCGTACTTTTACTAGCTGTGCCTCAACTCGTGACGGCCAGTACCGAAATCGCTGAGATCACCGGTTTAGCTACCGGTTTTGTGGGCACGGCTTTGCTCAGTGTTGTGACTTCTTTGCCGGAATTAGTGGCCGCGCTGGCAGCAATGCGCATGGGTGCGTTTGATATGGCGGTGGGCAATCTTTTTGGTTCGAGTGTATTTAATATGTTGGCGTTGGGCTTAGCCGATTTCTTTTATCTGGATGGTAGTTTCTTAAGTGCCATTGATCCGATTTTTGCTCTGGTTGGTCTGTTGGGGCTGCTGCTGACCAACATGGCATTGTTAGGGAATTTATCGCGTATTGAACGCAAAATACTCTTTTTTGAGGTCGATGCGTTAGCAATTGTGGTCGTCTATTTGCTGGGGATGTATTTGTTATTTGTGCGCTCAGTCGGGTAGCCGTTGTATAAGTCAGTCTGTTCTGTACTCTGCATTTTCACAGAAGTTTGTCTGCAAAAGCCGGTAAAGCGGCCGTACCGCCAGTATGCCAGAAAAGCACAGATTGGCCGCGTGTGAAGGCTCCCCATCGAATCAAATCAATCAGCCCACCCATCGCCCGACCTGTGTAAACCGGGTCAAGCAAAATGCCTTCCAATTGAGCCACAGTGCGAATTGCCTCGCGCTCCAAATCGCCAACTTGAGCATAACCTTTACCCAAATAATCGTCATTAACACTCACTTTTTCCGCCAGCGATAATGTGCCTAATCCTAAATGTGTCGCTGTTGCTGTGGCCAAAGCACCTACTTGTGTTTGTAATGCTTCAGCCGGGTGGTCTATGCTAATACCGAGCACTGATCCACGAAAGTCGTAAGCATATGCGCCTAGTAGGAGGCCTGCATGTGTGCCGCCGCTGCTGCTGGCAAAGACGATGAAATCAATATTGAGATTGGACGTTGTTAACTGTGTCATCAACTCTTGCATAGCAAACACATAAGCAGATGCGCCCAGGACATTTGAGCCGCCTAATGGAATCACATAAGGAGTATGCCCCATGTTTTTCTGCTCTGTGGCAACCTCAGCTATTACGGCTTTCACCTCACGACCTTCTGTCCAATAAATGTGTGCACCCAAAAGTTTGTCCAGCAATAAATTGCCGGTGATAGATTCAGGCGCATGGCCACGTAAAACCAGGCTGCAGCCCAGGCCACAGCGTGCTGCGGCAGCGGCTGTTTGGCGACAATGATTGCTTTGTGGCCCCCCAGTCGTAATCAGATGATTACTACCTTGGGCTAACGCTTCGGCAACCAAGAATTCTAATTTGCGTGTTTTGTTACCACCAGTTGCTAAACCGGTCAGATCATCCCGTTTGATATAGAGGTCGGGACCACCGAGATGTTTACCCAAACGTTCCAGCTTTTCAATGGGGGTCGGTAAATGTGCGAGTTGTAGACGATTTTGTAATTTTGGTTTTATCACTTAATAAACAACCTGTTTAGAAACGAATGCAAGTTCGCTATGGCATTTGTCAAGATTTGATAGCCTTGATTTTAACGCCAGTGTATAAAGGTGCAACTATGTCAGGGTCTGCTGATTATGGCCAGGTAATTCTTGAACGATTCTTGAGGTGGCTGGGAACTCGCTTTTAAGATCATGAGTCCACGGTTGATGTCGCTGACGATAATTGTGCCGCTTGCGAAAAACGGGTAAACACTCCAAGCACCATCAAAAGAAGCAGCATTATCATCAGGATAGGTGTCGAAATAAGCAGTTTCAACAGGTTGACTTGTAACGAAATCTGACCCTTCAAGAATGCGTAAACCTGCGCGGTAATTGGCTTGGTATATTTTTCCATTATAAATGTAAAGATTATGGTCAATGGCAGTAGTATCGGCCGTATACCGTCGCAAAATGGTCGGTTCGGTCAGTGTTGTCACATCCCAAATAAAGGTGCGTGTATTGGTGCCATAATCTATTTCATCCCCTTCATCATCTAGTAAAAACGTGGTGTGGTCTTCAGTCAACCAGCCCTGATGGGTATAGCTCACGCCAGCATAAGTTTCGCGTGCCACTTGTTGAGGATTGGCTTTGTCGCTGACATCGACAATGGTGAGTGTATCTTCATTGGCACTAAAACAGATTTCATGTCCCTGGTAATTAATGTCTGGTCCTGTGTAGATCACACATTGGGTATCGTGCGTATAACCATCGGCACTGAAACAACCCGCAAATTCAGGAGCGAGCGGGTCTTGAATATTAACCATATGCAGACCGCCCCCACAATTATTTGCACCCACTACATAAGCAAAACCAGTATCGGTGTTGATGGCAATATTATGGGCAGAGTTTATGCCGTCATAATGCATGGTTTCTACGAAGGTTGCAGGGGGGCTGGGAACAGTCCGCAGTAAGGTGAGATCAAAGATTTGCATGCCGTGGCCAGGTGCTTCGCTGACAATAAAAGCATAATTTGCATACACTTTGATGTCACGCCAGATTGAACTGACGCTGTGTGTGGGCAGGTTGCCAAGATAAATTGGGGCTGCTGGATCCGTGATGTCGACAAATGCAGTACCAGTTGATAACCCCATTAGAGCATATTCGCGGTTGGTTTGTGGGTCTGTCCAGCCCCAAATGTCATTGCCAGAACCGCCACCAATTGAGGGTAGTGGCAAGTGGGCAAGTAGATCGACATTTTTGCAAGGGTAAATGCCAGCCATGCCATCTGTGCAAATGCTGGGGGTGTTAATTTCAGCGACAATCACGGGTTGTCGATCGGCTTGCATGGCCGCGAAAAGGGCCGCACGATTGGTTTGTGCATTTGTGTGTAAAATTTGGAATAGGAGGATAAAACTCCCTGCTACAAATACACCCATTACTACTATTTTAATTTTGCTTGAGCGCATAGTTGATCCTTTTGAGTTTTTCCTGGTAATTTTTCCGATCAGCATTTATGTAGAGAATGAGACGTTTAACAAATGCTAAATAACATGTTACGAGAGAAGCATAACAGAACGCAAACTATGGGGCAATTTGGCGGTAATGGGTATCAATATTTATTCATGCGCTTTTGCATTGGTAACGGCCGTTTCCCCTCTAAAAAAATATTCTTCACTGCGCAAAAAAGCCAGGCGTGCTGCTTCCTCCGCCGTAATGTCCCCATAAAACGCACGTTCGATCTCCTCATCGGCGATATTTTCGATCTCTTGCCAGGTGCTGATAACCGGCACGCGGCGCATAATGTCGGCATTGTCGATGAAGAGTTGTGCGCGACCGGGCGGCTGCGTGGGGTCGAGAAACGCTTCCGATTCGGCGACCGCTTTCAACGAAGGTACTGTGCGTCCTGAACCAGCAATGATGGTTTGCCCAGCAATCGAGTTAGCGAATTCGATAAACGTCCAGGCAGCTTCTTTGTCTACGGCCGTTGCTGAGAGACAATAAGCATCGCTGTGCAAAATGCCTGCCGCCGTTTTACCAATTGGCAGCGGAGCGACATCCCAAGTGAAATTTTCGATTTCGCGATAGGTAGGCACACCACGGCGGCTGTTGAGATACATGGCGGTAGTTCCAGCTAAAAAGCGGCTTTCACTGTCTTGGGCAGCTTCTTCAACCCGGCCGGGTACGACCCTATGGACATTATGCAAGTCAGTAAACCATTGCAAAGCTTGTAATGATGGCGGGCGCGTCAATGTCAATCTGGTCGGACTGATTTCATCATCCACCACCAGCCCGCCATTTTGCCAGACAAAGGGAGCTAAACGAAACAGCGACGGTTCCACACCAAGGCCATATTGATCGATACGGCCGTCGCCATCAAAATCTTGTGTGAGAGCAACGGCCGTGGCCACAAAATCTGCCCATGCCCATCTATCAGGTGGATAAGGCAGTCCAGCCATGTCGAACAAATCTTGATTGTAGTAAACCACCAGACTCGATATATTTTGCGGCACACACATCAGCTCATCGTGCCAGGTAAAAGCATC
>JAGRDI010000386.1:7180-10943 GCA_020432765.1 Anaerolineales bacterium
ACCAGCCGCGTGCGATATTCTCTGGGTGAGGGCACATGGGTCAGCACAACGTGTATATCAGGGTGCTGGCTATTAAAAGCGTCTACCAATTCTTTATAGGCATTATATTCGGCCGGATCACCAAAAACCATGAAGGAGACTGTTTGTTGGTTAGGCTGCGTGCTGCAAGCAGGCACAAAAATTAGCAGCAGAAAAAATAACCATTGGCTTAGTCTGGATATTACTGAGTTGTTCAAATCCTTAAACCTCTTTTTGTCTGCGATTGAAAACCGGCTGCAGAAATAAAAATAATAAGACAGGGATGAGCATGGTCCAAACAGCAGCGGCCAACATTAAGGACCAATCGGAGCGGCTTAACTGCTGTAGGGTTTGCAATGCGACAGGCAATGTATAACGTTCACCGGTGCGTAAATAGAGCAGTGGACTGAGAAAATCACCCCAATAAAGGACAAATGTGAGTAAGGCAACCGCAACAGCCGTTGCCTGTGCCATCGGCAGCGCCACCAACCACCAGGTCTGTATCACACCGGCTCCATCCAAACGGGCGGCATCATAAATGCCGGCAGGAATACGCCGAAAAGCACGGTAAAACATTAACACAAAAAATGGACTGGTTCCCATCCAGGCGGGTGCAATCAATGCCCACAGCGTATCATACCAGCCCAACTGCCGGTAAAGCAGAAAGCGCGTTGACCACAACGCAATTCCCGGCACCATTAAAACCGCCAACGAGATGACGATCCAGCGCCGTTGACTCGATTGCGGCAGACGTGCCATGCCCAAACCAGCCCATGAGCTAATCAACAAGGTGATTGGCACAGCCAGGGCAACAACCAGCAGCGAATTCAAGCTAAAACGTAATAAAGGCAGGATTTGAAAGATACGGCCGTAGTTTGCCAAAGTCGGGTTAACAGGTAATAACAGTAATGACGTTGGCAGCGGGGCAGCAGGCGGATAAAGCGAGGCCAAAATCATCCACACCAAAGGCAGCAAGAAAATGATTGCTACCAACAAGCGCAGCAGCGTCCGCCCCACTGTCTTAAAGGAGAAATGTGTCATCTGTTGTCCCGATATGCCACTGTTTTGCAATCACATACAACGCTACCACAATCATGCCAGTAATGGCATACATTACCCACAATGCCGCACTGGCAGTACCAAATGCACGCAAATCGAAACCTTGCTCATAAATAAAGAAAGGCAGGGTATACGTAGCATAGTAAGGGCCACCTTGGGTCAGAAAGAAAATATGGGTAAAGGATTCCTGAAAGCTGAAAATGACATCGCGGAAGGTTAGCAAAAGCAAGATGGGCGCAATTAAGGGCAGGATAATAAAGCGCATGAGGGACCAACTACCAGCCCCATCCATACGTGCCGCATCTTCCAATTCCAGCGGAATATCATAAAGCACAGCCAGACTGACGATAAAACCTTCGCCAATTTGCCACAATCCCATCAGAACCAAAGCCGGTTTGGCCCAAGCTGAGTCTACCAGCCAGGCAGGCGCTTCGATGGCGACTGCTTGCAGCAGCAGGTTTAGCGGCCCATAGAGCGGATTGAGGATCCATAACCAGGCCAGAGCAAAGGCGGCAGCGGGTACAATTGTGGGTAGATAAACGGCCGCACGAAACCATCCCAAGAAACGGCCGTTGCGCTGCATCAAGCGTGCCAACAAAAAAGCGCCCAGCACCCGCAAAGGCACCGGAATCAAAATCAGTGCCAGCGAATTGCGAACACTCAAAGCAAATAACTCATCGGTGTAGGCCAGCACAAAATTTAAGCTGCCAGCCCATTCTGGCGTTGAAAGCCCATCATAGTGAAAAAAAGCCATGCCAAAGGAAAGTAAACTCGGCAAAACAACGAGTAACAGGATACCGACAGCATAAGGAAGCAGTAATAAACGCCAGCGTGCCTGGTATGAGAGTTGGGGAAATTTGAAGCGCTCAAGCATAGAAATAATTACAATCAAAGATAGTATTGCACGGTTATAAGAAATTCCACATAAATTGTCAAAATGGAAGCTTCAGGAACAATAATCTCGCAAAAAACGTATTACTGTTAGTGTCGGGTCAAGGATAAAATAATGGCGGGCTTGTAGCATCTGCTTCAACGGTGACACAGTTAAAGCGGTTACCAGGCACCCATCAAAACATGCTTGACACAACACGAGAATCCTTAAAAGTGATTTAGCCTAATACAAGGAAAACCAATGAAATTTCTAAATTTTTTAATGCCCATGACAGTGTTAATTTGCCTTATTGCTTGCACGCCGCAAGGGAGTGACTCTACTTCTGATCCGGATCCCACTTCTATCACACCCCCTCTGAAAGAAGTTGTCCCTGAAATTGCCACCACACAACCTGATCCGACAGCAGAAACGCCGCTTGAAGATGATATAACATCCGATGACGAAGCTGTAACGGGCAGCACAAGCCCAGCTGAAGTTGATTTATCTCAAGTAACCTCGCAGCCGGTCACAGAGGCAAGCCCACAGATAGCCCCACAGCCTGGTGTCCCCGATCCCAAAGCTGCCGTCGCCCACGAGGTTAGTCAAGATTTGGCAGCACGTTTAGAGGCAGATGTAAGCGATGTGAATGTTGTAGGCGTAGAAGCTGTTGAATGGCCAGATAGCTCTCTGGGCTGTCCCGCACCTGACATGATGTATGTTTCAGTTATCACACCGGGTTATTTGGTCACGCTTGAACTGTCCAACGAACAATACAGGTACCATACCGATCTACTGGGAAATCACGTGTTGTGCGGCGAAGATGATCAACCTGTTTCTCAATGATGGTTCATTTTTGAAAAATTTCTTTAGCCGCTTTTGTTGAGATTGGGAATAAAAAGGAGGCTCCTCCTTGAAGAACCTCCTTCTGAATTTGGGTTAACCCAGGTTACTTTTCCTAAAACCAATCATTTTAGATAAACCTTTCATGCTTAATGAACGATTCTAAAGCCATCCAGCACCTCGCCGGAGAAGCCATGAGTCGAGCCATCCCAATACATGCTGAAGCTGCTGCAGGCGCTGTTTGTTCCAGTCGTAGCATTCACGCAGGTAAAGATATCAGCGCCATCCCCACTTAAGCCAGATACCGAGAATGCACCATTGGTACTCAGGTAAATGTCACCATTGCTTTCCAGGTATGCGCCAGATACATCTTCACTGCTGCTATTTGCTAATCCGACATCAGACCCGTCAAAGTAGAATGCCCATGATCCACTGGTGTTTGTTCCTAGTGAGGTGGCTGTAAAGATAGCGAGATCTTCGTCAGCACCCGATGCGCCAGGTACAGAGAAGGACCCGACTGTGCTAATGACTAAACGGCCGTCAGGCGCCAAAGTCATCGCATCAATATCCTCACCATTTGTTGTCAACCCCACGTCCGAGCCATCAAAGTAGAAGCCAAAAGTACCGGCCGTATTTGTGCCCATTGAGGTTGGGAAGAACTGGACGATATCAGAATCATCTACTGAGCCAACACCTGGCACAGTGGTGCCGGTATTTAAGGTCATCAGCATGGAACCATCAGGCAGGAACACAAAACCATTAACATCTGAGGTGATGCCCACATCGGAACCGTCGAAGTACATTGACCAGACACTCGTATCGGTATCGTAAGCCAGAATGTCTTCATCCCTGAAGCTAACACCGCCGGCGTTGCCGTTTGTGGTTGAGCTCACGTAGATGATGTCACTGCCACCGGGTACAGGTGTATTGGTTGCCGTTGGTGGAACTGGTGTATTCGTTGCTGTCGGTGGAACC
>JAGRDI010000387.1 GCA_020432765.1 Anaerolineales bacterium
AATGAAAAATGGAGCGCAGACTGCCAGTCTGTCAATGAACGCGAGCAAGCTGCCCACGCTCTATTTATAAGGGAGTAAATCTTTGTCAAATCATCCCGATTTCACCCCATTTGCACAACGAATGCAAGCTGAGGGGTTGCCAAATATTTTTATCGATACATTCGCTTTTTATTATGCCCAATTGGTAACCGGGCAGACAGGCATGATTCCTGAAAATGGGATTGAAGCAGTAACGGCCGTTCCCGATACCGAAACCTTTCCTTTACGATTCATGGATGTGGGTGCGCAGGCATTGGCGCAAACAGCCGTTATCAAACTCAATGGTGGCCTGGGTACCAGTATGGGCTTGCAAAAAGCCAAATCGTTATTGCCGGTACGGGATGGGTTGTCATTTCTCGACATCATCGCTCGACAGACTATCGTCACAAATGTGCCCCTGATTCTTATGAACAGTTTTGTTACCAATGCTGATTCGTTGGCCCTGCTTGAAAAATATCCACAGCTACAAAATGAAATTCCCCTGAGCTTTATGCAGCACAAAGAACCCAAAATCAACCAGGCGGATTTCTCGCCGGCAATTTGGCCAGAAAATCCAAATTTGGAATGGTGTCCACCCGGACATGGTGACATTTACACCGCCTTGGTCTCAAATGGTACGCTCGATGCTTTATTGGCAGCTGGCTATGAATATGCATTTGTTTCTAATGCCGATAATTTAGGTGCGGTAATGGACAAGGTGATCTTGGGATATTTTGCCGAAAATCAGTTCCCTTTTATGATGGAAGTTGCCGATCGCACAACAATGGATAAAAAAGGTGGACACTTGGCACAGCAGCCCGATGGACAACTTATCTTGCGTGAATTGGCGCAGTGTCCGCCTGCTGATATGGACACGTTCCAGGACATTTCCTTACACAAATATTTCAATACCAACAACTTGTGGCTGAACCTACCAGCTTTAAAGCGCGTGATGCAAAAACGTCATTATAAGCTTGGGCTGCCGATGATCGTGAATGCCAAGACAGTTGATCCACGGGATAGACACTCGACACCTGTCTATCAATTAGAAACAGCGATGGGCGCAGCGGTGGGTGTTTTTCCTGGTGCCCAGGCTGTTCGTGTTCCGCGCACCCGTTTTGCCCCGGTAAAAAAGAGCCTCGATTTGCTGGCTGTGCGCTCGGATGCATATGTGCTGACAGATGATTTCCATATCTTGCCTAATCCTGAGCGCACATTGCCAACTTTGGTTGTAGAATTGGATGACCGTTATTATAAATTGGTTGATCAATTAGCTGAACGGTTTCCGAATGGAATACCATCCTTAATAGAATGTACATATTTGTCCATTCAAGGTGATGTGAAATTTGGTCGTGACGTGGTCTGTCGCGGGGAAGTCATTCTCAAAAATGAAGGTGATACACAAATGGTGATTCCAGACGGAGCGATCCTTGGCTGATTCTATCTTAATTATCGGCGGCGGACTTGCTGGAACAGAAGCCGCATGGCAGGCTGCAGAGGCAGGGATACATGTACAGCTGTTTGAAATGCGCCCGCGTCAAGCGACACCAGCCCATGAAACTGACCGTCTGGCGGAGTTGGTTTGCAGCAATTCGCTCGGTTCGAATTTGGTCAACAAGGCACCTGGATTACTCAAAGCGGAACTGCGTGGCCTGGGTTCTTTGATCTTGACTTGTGCGCAGGCAACGGCCGTACCGGCCGGATCATCTCTCTCAGTCGATCGACAATCATTCGCCGAAGCTGTCACCAACCACATTGAAAGCCATCCCAATATCGAGTTGATTCGTGAGGAGGTAACGGCCGTTCCCAATACCCCTGCTATCATCGCCAGTGGTCCGCTTACTTCTGCTGCATTGACCGGCGAACTGCAAAAATTGTCCGGTCAAGATTACCTTTACTTTTACGATGCCGTTTCACCCATCGTCGCTGTAGAAACCATCGACATGACTATTGCCTTCCGGCAGTCACGTTACGACGAGGGCGAACAAAGCGACGGTGATTATATCAACTGCCCCATGACTGAAGCTGAATATGATCGTTTTTGTGCTGCACTTGTGGCTGCCGAGACGATCTCACTCAAGCAATTTGAACGCGAAGACCCGAAATTTTTTGAAGGTTGTATGCCTGTTGAAGTTTTGGCTAAACGTGGTCGCAAGGCACTTGCCTTTGGCCCCATGCGGCCTGTGGGTCTGATTGATCCGCGCTCAGGAAAACGGCCGTATGCCGTCGTACAACTGCGTCAAGATAATTTGGCTGGCTCACTTTACAATATGGTGGGCTTCCAGACCAACCTCAAGTGGGGACAGCAAAAACAGGTGCTGCGTTTGATTCCTGGCCTTGCAAACGCAGAATTTTTGCGCTATGGCATGTTGCACCGTAACACCTACATTAACGCGCCGCGCTTGCTGCATCCGTCGCTGCAATATCGCAACCGAGCCGATTTGCTCTTTGCCGGTCAAATCACCGGTGTCGAAGGGTACATGGGCAATGCGGGCACAGGCCTGGTGGCTGGTATTAATGCGGCACGCCTCTTAAAAGGTGAAAATCCAGTCATCTTCCCCACAAATACGATGTTAGGGGCGCTGTGCCATTATGTGTCACATGCCGGTCCACGTGATTTCCAGCCCATGAAGGCCAATTTTGGTCTTTTCCCACCGCCGCCCGGCAAAACTGGCAAAAGCGACCGCTACTGGTGGTATACAGAGCGTGCCCTGACTGCTATGCGTCGTTTCGCCCGTGAATATGGTCTAAATTATGACCGAGTTGCAGCTGAGGAAGGTTTGAACCGTCACAATGCCGCTTGATCTGCTTTGTGTGGGCATGGCAGCCTATGATTTGACTTTGGGTGTGTTTCAAATGAGTTGAA
>JAGRDI010000388.1 GCA_020432765.1 Anaerolineales bacterium
CGACGCTGAAGCCTATTTGGGACAGTCGATCACAGAAGCTGTGATTACCGTACCGGCATATTTCAACGACAGTCAACGTCAGGCAACAAAAGATGCTGGTAAGATCGCTGGTTTGGATGTGAAGCGAATTGTCAATGAACCCACTGCATCTTCCCTGGCTTATGGGATCGGTAATGATAAAGATGAATTAATTGCGGTCTATGATCTCGGTGGCGGTACCTTCGATATTTCGATTTTAGAAGTCGGCGATGGTGTTTTTGAAGTCAAATCGACCAATGGTGACACATTTTTGGGCGGCGATGATTTCGACCAGACGATCATTGATTGGGCGGCCGGACAATTCAAGATGCAAGAAGGCATCGACTTGCGCAATGATCGGCAGGCGTTGCAACGTTTACGCGAAGCCTCTGAAAAAGCGAAAACCGAGCTTTCAACGACGATGCAAACTGAGATGAATCTGCCTTACATCACCGCAGATGCTACCGGCCCAAAACACCTCAATTTAACCCTCACCCGTGCTAAATTGGAACAATTAACTGAAGAGTTAGTCAAACGCACAATTGGTCCTTGTCAGAAAGCATTAGAAGATGCTGGTGTGTCGAAAGCCGAAATTACGGAAGTTGTGTTGGTGGGTGGTATGACACGTATGCCGGCCATTCAAGAAGCGGTCAAACAATTCTTTGGTAAAGAGCCACACAAAGGCGTGAATCCAGACGAGGTTGTCGGTTTGGGTGCTGCTATTCAGGCGGGTGTATTGGGTGGCGATGTAAAAGATGTTTTATTGTTGGATGTGACCCCGCTCACATTGGGTATTGAAACATTGGGTGGTGTTGCAACACCGCTAATCGAGCGCAACACGACCATTCCAACTAAGAAAAGCCAAATATTCTCGACAGCGGCTGACAGCCAGACACAGGTTGAAATTCATGTTGTGCAGGGCGAACGGCCGATGGCGAATGATAACAAGAGCTTAGGACGTTTTATCCTGGATGGCTTGCCGCCGGCACCCCGAGGCGTTCCTCAAATCGAAGTAACCTTTGATATTGATGCTAACGGTATCCTGAATGTGAACGCAAAAGACAAAGCAACCGGACGCGAACAGGCGATGCAAATCATCCCATCTAGTGGCTTGAGTGATTCTGAAATCGACCATATGGTTGAAGAAGCAGAAAAACATGCTTCTGAAGACAGCCAACGTAAAGAGGCTGTGGAAGCGCGGAATATGGCTGATACGGCCGTATACAGTGCCGAAAAGTTTATCAAAGACAACGGCGATAAATTGCCCGAAGAGACAAAGGCAGCCTTGCAAAGTCAGATTGAGACGGCCAGAGCTGCTTTGAGCAGCGATGATATTGCTGCAATGAAAGCAGCGACTGAAACGCTGCAAGCGACAATGCAACAAGCTGGTGCCGCACTCTATCAACAAGAAGCACAGGCTGGCACTTCTGCCCCTGGGGCTGACGAAGCAACAGGTGGTGCTCCCGAAGAAGATGTTATTGACGGTGAATTTACCGAATAATTGTTGTTGCTTTTAAGGCATCAATCATTTTTGCGTAATACGCAGCACGATTTTTGCGTATTGCGTATTGCGTAATAGTTATTATGGCAAAACGAGATTATTATGAAATTTTGGGTGTGTCCCGCAACGCCCAAAATGATGAACTAAAAAAAGCATACCGCCGTCTGGCACGTCAATATCATCCCGATGTTAACGAAGACTCTGATGCGACAGAACGTTTCAAGGAGATCAGCGAGGCCTACGAAGTATTATCAGATGATCAAAAGCGGGCTGCTTATGATCGTTTTGGTCATGCGGGTGTCAATAACGGTGGCGCTGGCTTCTCGGGTGGATTTGAGAGTGATTTTGGCAGCGTGTCCGATATTTTCGAAGAATTCTTTGGCGGCGCTTTTGGTGGTGGACGTCGTCGCCAACGCCGTGGTCCACGACGTGGTGCAGACCTGCGTTATGATTTAGAAATCTCGTTTGAAGAAGCGATGTTCGGGACAGAAAAGGAGATTGAATTTCGTCGTCCTGAGACTTGTGACCGTTGTAATGGAGGCGGTGCAGAACCTGGTACCAGTCCGATTCCTTGTACGACTTGTAATGGTTCTGGAGAAGTCCGACGTGTTCAACAATCGATTTTGGGTTCATTTGTTAATGTTACTACTTGTACAACGTGTAAAGGCAGTGGTGAATTGATCGCCGAGCCATGTACACAGTGTCACGGCCGTAAACAAATGCAACAAACTGTTACGAAAACCGTCAAAGTACCTGCTGGTGTTGACAGCGAAACCCAAATTCGATTAACTGGTGAAGGCGCACCTGGTGATAATGGTGGCCCTCCTGGAAATCTATTTGTCATTTTGCATGTCAAGAAACATGAATTCTTTGAAAGGCGTGGAGATGATATATTCCTTGATTTGCAAATTAATGTTGCTCAAGCTGCCCTTGGTGATGAACTCATGATACCTACGATTGACGGCCAAGAAACATTAACAATTCCCCCTGGGACACAAGCGGGCAAGATTTTCCGTATGCGCGGCAAAGGCGTGCCGCGCCTGGATCGCAGTGGTCGGGGTGCGCAAATGGGACGCGGCGATCAGCATGTGATCGTTCAAGTGGCGATTCCACGTAACTTGACTGAACATCAAGAGGAGTTGTTTGGTAAATTAGCACTGACTTTAGGTAAAGAAGTTGTGCCGCAGCGTGAAAAAGGATTTTTCAGCCAAATCAAAAACGTCTTTGGCGATATTTTTGGCGCATGACTCAGTTTACTGAAGTTAGTGTTATTACTGATGGGGAGGCTGCTGAAGCCATCGCCGAAATATTACGGCCGTTTGCTTATCAGGACGGTGTTGTTCTTGAGCAGTTGGGTGATGAAAATAACCTTGATCCCAATGCCCTTGAACCTGCTGTTACTGTAAAAATTTATATTCCAGAGAATGAAGATACCCCCACCAAACGCCAACGCATTGAAGAAGTTCTCTACTATATGGGGCGGCTTTATCCGATTCCACCGCCTACTTTCCGTCGGTTAGTTGAAGAAGATTGGGCGCATGCATGGAAAAAGCATTACCATCCATTTCGTATAGGCAAACGTATTTGGATTCAGCCTAGCTGGATCGATGAGCCAGAGCACGCGGGTGATACAATTGAGCCAGGTGATGTCGTGTTACATCTGGACCCTGGCATGGCTTTTGGCACGGGTTTGCACCCGACCACACAGAAATGTTTGCGGTTTTTGGAGCAGGTGGTACGTCCTGGCATGAATGTGTTGGATGTGGGAACCGGGTCGGGCATCCTGGCAATTGCTGCGGTGAAATTGGGTGCCGAAAAAGTGGTTGGGGTGGATACAGATAAGATTGCAGTGGAAACGGCCGTATCGAATGCTGCCCAAAACCACGTTTCAGATCGCTTTACCGTTTGGCAAGGAGCCCTAGACAGTGTGACTGAAAAAGATTGGGATATCGTTGTAGTCAATATCCTGGCACCGGTCATTCTTAAATTGCTGGCTGAAGGTGATTTGATGAGTTATGTGGCCACATCAGTGGCCACTGATGGATGGTTAATTTTGAGTGGTATTATTGATCAGCAGGTTGAGGCAGTGGAAACGGCCGTTGCTGCTGCTGGTGGAAGGGTATGTGAACGTTTAGTAGTACGTGATTGGGTTAGTTTATTAGTCAAACATGCCGCCAAATAAAAAACGCCTGTTTTAAGGCGTTTTTGTTTTTTGCTAACTTTTTCACACAGTTCAGTTTCTAAGTATTGAATTTGGTTAAGATAGCATCCTAATAGACATTGATTTGCGAAGAATTATCCTCTGGCTCTGTTTTTCCGGTAGCGGTAAGTGATACGACCACGGTCGAGATCATAAGGGGTCATTTCTACCCTTACCCGGTCTCCCAACAAAATGCGGATATAATATTTCCGCATTCTGCCAGATAAATATGCTAACACTTTGTGGCCATTATCTAGTTCTACCTTAAATTGTGTATTTGGTAATAGCTCAACAACAGTTCCTTCGACCTCAAGTTTTTCCTCTTTGTTACCCATTCATATCCTTTGACAAATTCGCTAATGTCTAATGTTTACTCTTCTTCAGAAGATTCAATAATTTCTATTTCTTCGATTTCGGCTGTTTCTGCGGTGATGATTTCTTCAGCAGTAACGACTTCGTCATCAACAACTACTTCTGCAATCTCATCGACGATTGTGGTTTCAATACCGGTAATCTCTCCACCATCTTCAACAGTGACAACCTCATCAGTAACAGTGGTATCTGTGATAACAACCACTTCTTCGCCATCAATGATTTCATCAACTTCGGCAGTTTCTTCGACAACAGTGGTTTTATCGATCACGACTATTTCCTCGCCATCGACAATTTCGTCAACGATCACAACTTCATCGGTAACGATGGTTTCTGTGGATGTAATAATTTCTTCGCCATCTATGATCTCGTCGACAATAACGACTTCATCAACGGTTGTCGTTTCAGTGATAGTGGTAATTTCATCACCAGGTTCCGGCTCTTCAACTGCAACCGCCTCTTCTATGACTGTGGTTTTTTCGGCAATTGTGATTTTTTCACCTACAGCCGTTTCCTCAACAGTTACTGATTCTTCTACCGTACCTGCAACTTCATCCACTATTACAGCTGCATGGTTTTCCTTGGCAGCAGCCATATCGGCAGCGGCATCTTCAGCAGCTTTTTCAATTTCACGCTGTGCCATCCACTCAATTTGTTCCATGGCAGTCACAGCTTTGAGGCTGAGACCCATACGCTGACGTTTTTTGTCGATGTTGACGATGCGTAGTAAATGCGTTTCACCTTCTTGCACAACATCACCTGGCTTGTCAATATTGCCACGTGAGAGTTGAGAAAGATGCAAAAGTCCTTCTATGCCTGGTTCGATCTCGGCAAAAGCGCCGTAATCTACCAGGCGTGTGATTAACCCTTCTACAAGTTGCCCTTCATCATAACGTTCTTTAACAGTATCCCATGGATTTGGAAGCACTTTTTTACGGCTAAGACTGATGCGTTCGGTTTTACGGACTATTTTCATGATATAGACCTCGACCTCATCACCCACTTTGAGCACTTCTCGCGGATGATCGACGCGATGCCAGGCTAACTCTGAGATGTGGATCAATCCGTCTGCACCACCTAAATTGACAAATGCACCAAAATCACGCAAACCACTTACTATACCAGTGCGAATATCACCTTCATTTAACTCGGCCAAGAGTTCGGCACGACGAGCTGCATCCCATTCTTTTTGGGCTTCACGTTGGGAGAACACCAACCGGCGGCGGCGACGATTGACTTCAATTACTTTTAAGGGAATATCTTCTCCCCGTAATTTTGCCATGCGCTGTTGACGCTTACGATCACCCATGCCTGGTGAGAGGTCAGTGAGGTGCGAAATTGGAATAAATCCACGTAAACGGCCGAATGGTACAATTGCACCACCTTTGTTGTAGCCGATCACTTCACCTTGGATAATGGCACCGGAATCCAGTAATTCCTCGGCCTCAATCCAATCCTGATTTAATTTTGCCAGGTGAATAGATATAATCAGACTATCTGGTTTGTCAGTGTTCAGGATGTAGACGAAAATTTCGTCATTTACCTGCAGCGCTTCACGCTCTTCATCTTCAAGCTTGGCAATATCCGAAGGTGGAACCAGGCCATCACGTTTGAGGCCAAGGTCGACAATCACACCTTGTTGGTTAATTGCCACGATGATACCTTGACGGATATCACCTACTTCGGGTAAAGCGTAATCATGTTGATCCAGGAGTTCTTGCAGTTCGTCCAACGAAAAGGTCCTCTGACTGGTGTGCGTTGGTCTCACGTCCTCAAGGGATAGTGAAATTTAATCAAAAAAAATCTCGACCGTCGCACGTTTTGTCTTGTGAGACACGGCCGAGCCTATGCGCTTTTAGGCGCTGCTGCTGCTCAAAATAGGATTGGTAGATAATTAAAAAGGTTTTATTTCAAACCTACTGGCAATTATCTAAACCCTCCACACAAAGCGCCAAACATACTTTTTTGAAAATTGCCTTGTGGGTGTAAACAATTGTTAATCAAAATTGAAGGCAACTTAGCTGAAAATTATAGCTTTGCCCATTGGCTTTGTCAATCCGGCTAAAATGTCATGGTTTATGCAAATACTTAGTTAGGGCCCGATCGTCAATAACTTTTGATTTT
>JAGRDI010000389.1 GCA_020432765.1 Anaerolineales bacterium
TATGCCACCAGTTGTTAGTTTCCAGGTTGAGATTGGCTGCATCAGCCTGGGCGGCATATAAATGATTCGCGCCTGGCCCCATCTCTTCAACAGTCAAGCATCTTAAGCCGTTGGCATTGTTTACATCAATGCTAACGCTGTTGCCACTGCTAAAATCAAATATTTGTGGGCCGCTCAACTGAGGGCCTAGTGGGCCACAAATGCCAACCGTTAGGGATTCATGTAATTCATGGGCACCTATGTCACATTCATTGGCTGTCCCGGAGCCGTCCAGATCAATATTGCGTGCCGCGCCGCGTTGATCCGAGCCATTGGCCGGTGCGGCCGCACAAACCGCATTTGGTGCGGCATCTTTGGCGATACTATTCGATTTTAAAGTATGTGTGGGTGTGGGGCCGCCATGGTCCTTTAACATGTTATCGAGAATGAAGGTCAACGCGCCGGGCGGGATAATATCTGTGCCGCTGGGTGTAAAGCCGGTTGAACGTGCGGAGCCGCCATAACCGATGACGTTGTAATTGTCGGCAGTCACAGCACCAAATGCGTAAATCTCTGCACCCTCATCAGCATCGTTGCCTGCTATCAGGTTCAGGTTTAGATCAATTGTTGCTGAACTGGGAATATAAATCCCACCCCCCTGAGTAATGGCTGAATTCTGGGTGATGGTACTCAACGTTACAGTCACAATGCTATCCGGGTAGCTATAAATCCCGCCTCCAAATATAGCTGCATCATTGCCGCTGATCGTGCTGTTATTGATAATGGTTGTGCTTTCATTGTATCCGAGAATACCACCGCCAAAATTAGTCGCACTATTATCAGCAATTGTGCTGTTGTTAATGACAATGGTGTTATTGAAGCCGTTGCGTATACCACCGCCAAAATTTGCGATATTACCTGTTATCAAGCTGTTATTCATTGTCAGACTCGTGCCAACAGTTAGATTGGCACCATTATGATAAGTCCAAATGCCGCCACCAGCACTTGCACTGCCTCCTGTAATGATCGCATTGTTTAGCGTGAGTTTGCCTGGTGGGTTGATGTATAAAACGCGATAGCTGTTATCACCATCCAACGTATGTCCATTTGCATTTAATGTAATGGGCGTTTCTATATACGGTAGTTCGGCCGTTAACACCACATCGGTTTGCAGATCAATGGTGTCATAACCACCGGCATCATCCCCTGCCGGGCAGCCGCCGGTGGCTGTGTTTGTATTCGCAGCGGTGATCGCATCGGCCAGGGTGCAGGTGCTGCCGTCGACGACGATCTCGGCGGCAAATACCGGCTGCACGACAAACAATGCCAGCAGCAGGATGATACCTGTGCTGGCGAGTATTAGGATTTTTTGGGGGTGAAACGACCGTTTGCTTTCCTGTAAGTGGTTTTTCATTATCATAATCATCTCTCCTGTTACATTTGTGTTTGTTGATCTTCTTTCACTAACAACCTGATAAAAGGATAAACCATGACTCTATAGGAACTCTATAGAATTATATGCGTGGAAATTTTGACTAATCTGCTACAAAGTTCACCGCGATTAAAAACACAAACTATATGACCTTTTGCAAACGATGAACTGACTTCTGTCACATGAAAACGTTCAACCTTTTTGCTATATTCATATGAGTCGTAAATCTTTAGGTTTTCAACACAAGGAAGTACACCATGGGCAAAAAATTTGTGGTACCAGTTTTTATCGTCTGCATTTTATTAATCACTGCACTTTATCAGGCCTCCGCACAGCATCAACCAACGATCACAAAACAGAGCATTGATCCGTCAGCCAACGCGGGCTGGGAGGAAGTTGGTATTGGCTCTGCTGCTGGCGGCGGTATTAGCAATAATGCAGGCAAATCAGCCTGGCCTTCTATGTTTATTGATGATTATGATGATGTTTTTGTCAGTTGGAATGACGATACGACAGGAGTGGATCAAATTTATCTCTTACGCTGGAACGGTGCATGGTGGGGAGAATATGGAGGAGCCTCGGCATCTGGCGGAGGGGTAAGTAATAACGTTGGTAAATCTGTAGCCCCGGATGTCACCATTGGCCCCTTTCGTGATGGTGTTTGCGTAGCCTGGCGTGATTGGTCCAGTGGTTATGCTGAAACTTACTTTGATTGTACGTTTTTTGGTAATGGTGAATGGAATGGTGGCATGAATGGGGGCGGCATTAGCAATCAACAAGGAGAATCCCTATCTTTTCCATCAGCAGTGTATACCGGCAATACACACCCAATCCCCTTTGTAGCCTGGAATGAATCCGATGGCAATGATCAGGAAATTTATTTGTATTCAATTGTTTGGGGGGAAGGCTCGTATGTTACAAATCTAAGCAACAACAGTGGTGATTCTTGGAGTCCAAGTGTCATTCCGGGAACTATCGCATGGCATGATCACAGTAATAATGAAAATGCAGCCGAGATTTATATCCGCAGGTATAACGGTGATGAAATAGGGCAAAATTCGGCAAGCGATGGGGGTATAAGCAATACACCTGGGCAATCTGGTTCACCCAGTTTAGTTGCGAACAATTATAATCAGCTGTTTGTGGCCTGGGAAGATAACACAAACGGAAACTATGAAATCTATGTGCGTCATTGGAATGGGTATCAATGGAGTGAGTTAGGCACAGGCTCCGCGTCTGGTGGCGGCATTAGTAATAATCCTGGCGATTCTCTCAGACCTCGCGTCGCACTTGATCCCGATGGCATTCCTTACGTCGCCTGGTACGATAATTCATCTGGCAATTATGAAATCTACGCACGGCGTTGGAATGGCCTTACCTGGGAAGAAGTCGGCTATGGCTCCGCAACGGGCGGTGGGATTAGCAATAACGCTGGTGCTTCCGGGTATCTTGATCTGGCAATTGATTCCAATGGGATACCCTATGTTGCCTGGGATGACGACAGCAATGGCAATCAAGAAATTTATGTACGCCGTTATTCAGGACAGTCGCCCCCTACACCGACGAATAC
>JAGRDI010000390.1:0-9463 GCA_020432765.1 Anaerolineales bacterium
GTTTCTACCACGAGTGGAATGTAAGTAATCATCTAAAAATAACTTCCCGTTTTGGCTTGTAGTAACCGCTTTAGCGGTCTGGACGGCTAAAGCCGCCACTACGAACTTATTTATGGACAGTTACTAAGCAAATTGATCATAAAACCTGACAAGCCTCCTCTGATAAAATAAAAAAACGCCAGTGTCCTATTATGGGATACAGTTGATGATCTGGCTTCTAAACATCCTAGTTGTCGTGATCCATACCTTCCATATCTTCCACGGCTGATTCGCGAATAACAGCCATTACATCTATATCGCCTGCATTGGCAAAAGTGAGCGTGATGGGGATTTCCTCATCCAATTCCAGCGCACGAATTTTATCCAGACACATAACATGCAATCCGCCAGCTTTTAACTCAATTGACTCCCCATCAGGAATGTTAATGACACCACCTTCCACCTGGCGCATGCCCATGACTTCATTTTCCTTCATGTACATTTCGTGCAGCTCAGCGACAGAACAGACTTCTGCTGTTGCACCAATCAATTGATCATCTGTGCCAGTATAATTGGTAATGGTCATATAAAATGCACCATTTGCAGCGGCCATCGGCGAATTTCGACCCCAAACGTTTTCAATGGTCATCTCGCCTGGCGTACCGGCCGATGCTGCTGGTTCAGTTGTAGACCCGCTGCAGGAGGCAATTGAGATGGCGACAAGTAATAGTAGGATCAAGGTAAAGCGTTTCATTGAACAACTCCTCTTTTAAAAGTCTTTTCGGCTGGCCAATTCCAAATGGCAGCTAGAATGTGTGATTTTGAGCGATTTGTGTTATTTTCTGTTATAATTATGCTGTTTTTATCATTGTATAACGTCCAGGATGTTTGTGCAAAAAAGCACACACGATTTAAAAATAGAATTGAAACTGTGAGCCGCACAGGATATTAGCTCAAAAAGGAATTTTAAATGGCAATTCCAACAGAAAGACAAGCCAAGATTGTAGATTGGTTACATGAAGATAATTCATTAACGATCAAAGTATTAGCTGAGCGTCTTGACGTCTCGCTTATGACGGTGCATCGTGATCTGGATAAATTGACACGGGAAGGGATCGTCCGTAAAGTGCATGGCGGTGTGATGCTTGCGCCGCAAGCTATGCAAACAAATGCTCTTGAGAATCGTTGTCAATTATGCCGGGGACGCGTGCCTAATCGTACCGCTTTTACATTAACAACAAAAGCGGGTGAACGTGCTGATGCTTGCTGTCCACATTGCGGCTTAATGCTGCTGCAACAAATTGAGGAAGTTTCTTCGGCATTAACAGTGGATTATTTATACGGCCGTCGTGTTAATGTCTACCGCGCCATTTTCGTCATTGATTCAGATGTGCGTGTATGTTGTATCCCCAGCGTGCTTTGTTTTGCCGCTGCAGAAGATGCCATAAAGTTCCAGAAAGGATTTGGGGGTAAGGTTACAGATTTGACTCAGGCTCAACAACATTTACTCGATTCTCATCTCCATATGACGCAAAATTAGCCTGTGACGATTTCAGCAATTTTATGTTATCTTTAGCATATTTCGTTTACTTGTTTTTCTGTACTAAGGCAGTATGAGCAGGAGATGACCGCGATCTGTTCCACCAAACAATCGAGTTGGCTCACTAGAATAGACGGTGATTATGAAGTGGATATTCTGGTAAGACCCTGTTTTCCCTTAAGCACGTTTGTAATTTTGCATAGTTATACAGGATAACTATAGAAAGATGCCCGTAATGAAATCAAGGCCTTGCGTACAAGGTCTTTGTATTGGATTGTAAAAAGTAGTAGATATCGCCTGTGCCACAGAAGGCTTCAAACAGGATTGGTCAGTATTGGAAAGATATGAAAATTGCTTATTTAATCTTGGCTCATAAATATCCGTGCCATTTCAAAAGATTAGTCAAAGAACTTGAAAGTGAATCAACCCAGGTTTTTGCCCATATAGATAAACGGGTAGATATTCAACTATTTAAGTCAGTTGACACAAACCAGGTAATTTTCTTAGAAGATCGTTTAGCTACCAATTGGGGTGGGTATAAACTTTTACTTGCAATGATACGGTTATTGCGCACCGCACTTGAAACTGACAAATATGATTATTTCCAATTCTTAAGTGGTCAGGATTATCCTATAAAATCAAACCAAGAGATAGTAGATTTCTTAGTAGAATCTGCCGGAGATAGCTACATGTTTAGCTATCCATTGTCACCAGAAGCCCCCAAAGCTGAAGTATTCTTTAAATATCGATTTGCAGACCAAATTGCACAGCTTCCGCCCGCGTTTCATAAAGTAGGGTATAAATTTGAGGGTTTAATCAATTACCTGCTGCCAGAACGTGCTTTGGAGGATTATATTCCTTATAGAGGTTCACAATGGGTTTGTCTACATCGTGATGCCGCCGACTATTGTATCAATTTTCTGGATACACCTGAGGGAAAGCGGTTTCTACACTTTTTTAGATATAGTTGGGGTTCTGACGAAGTCATGCTGCCCAGCCTGTTGTTAAATTCACCTCTGGCTAACCGTGTAAAATGTGATCCATATAGGTTAAGTGAGGCGATGTATGCAAAAAATCTTTTCGCTTTGCATTATATTGATTGGGATCAAGATCGATCAGGTCCAGCTGTGTTTGATGAAGATGACTTTGAGGCTATACGGTTGAGTAAGGCTTTTTTTGCACGTAAATTTAGTGAGGAGAAGTCAAGTTCACTTCTAGATCGGATTGATTTAGAACTGAGGCAAGCAAATGTGCCGGCAGGTTGATCACCAGAATCATTCACCCATAAAAAATGCAAAATCATAGAGCGAAAATATATTTCATAACTGAAAACACACCTATTGATATCAATAAATTTAGTCGATTATTGGATGTCGTTGTCATCATTGGATTAATCTTAGCTGTGGCAGTTTATAGCCTTGTCACGATTGACTTCAAAATGCAACCTTTCGAAGATGCCGCTATTTTGATGCGTTATGTTGAGAATTTTGCGGGTGGGCATGGGATTGTTTGGAATATTGGTGAGCAGCCTGTCGATGGCGCAACAGATTTTCTATTTATGGTTTTTGCCGCTGCTTTAGTTAAATTGGGTTTGTCTGCAGCAGAAGCAGTGCGTTTTTTGGTTATTTTCGCGCATTTTCTAACTGTTGTAATTATTTATATTGCCAATCGCCGTTTTTATGATGCACCTATTTGGGCAGCTGGATTGTCTGCATTATATCTGGGTATAGGTCCTGGGCTTCTTTTGATTGCTGCTTATTTTGGAACGCCGGTGTTTGGGTTGTTGGCAGCTTTAACGTGGTGTTGTGCGCTTTACCTTGTGCTGCGGCGGGTTACACATATATGGTCACTTGCTTTTGCCCTATTTGGTTTAGTGATGGGATTGATTCGCCCAGAGGGGGTCATTTTAGCCAGTTTGATGTTGTTAGCAATATTGTATCGGCTAGGTTGGAAACGAGGACGACTGGTCTTTTTCTATTTTGTGCTCATTTTTACGGTATTGGGTTCGTTATATTTTGTATGGCGTTGGTCTTACTTTGGGTATCCGCTGCCAAATCCGTTTTATAAAAAAGGTGGCGGTCAGCTTTATTGGAGCAGCTTGATTGCATCAACAATTAATGTGTTTCGCTTTAGTTTACCCTTTTTGATCACATTTGTACTGGCTTTACGCTCGCGAGAAACTATCCGGGATGCGATTTTTGCAGCTATTCCAATTGTTGGTTTTATGGCTGCTTTTATATTGTTGTCTGAAGAGATGAATTATGTAGGACGTTTTCAATATGCTGTGCTGCCGATTTTGCTTTTGTCTTGGTATCCACTTGTAAAAACAGTTCCCCAGGATTTTCATTTAACACACTTGAGGGATTTATCTTGGGCACACCATGTAACGGCCGTTCTGTTTGGCGGCTTTATTTTCCTGGCGATTTTAGGTTACCAATTCAGTCAGCGCAATATCATTCGTTTTACGCTAGACGGCCGTTACGATGTTGCTACTATGCTCAGTGAGTACCAAGCAAAAGGGTATACACTCGCAACGACCGAAGCTGGCTTGCTGCCATTATATTCCGGTTGGCGTACTATTGACGCCTGGGGGTTGAACGATAAATGGATTGCGCATAATAACGGCCGTATTACAGCCGAATACCTCGCACAAAACAACCCCGAAATCATCATGTTTCACGCCTATTACTCGCCCATAGCCGCATTAACGGGGCCGAACAAAAATCTGGAGGGAGATGATTGGGTCGACATGACCTTGACAATGCAAGCCTACGCTGAAGCCAATGATTATGTGTTAGCGGCCGCTTATGGTGTGATTCCATTTCATGCCCATTACTATTACATACGGCCTGATTTCCCAGAAAGTGTTGAAATCATCGAACGTATTCGTTCAATGGACTATTACTGGGTGATGGATGTGGATGGTCGTACTGCAATTGATTTTTCCAGAGCGCAGTAATTTGCCTTGGTTTCACTGTGAATTCATGACATACCATTATAAGCATAAAACCACATTGTTTAAAGCGTTTTCCTTATTAGTAAGGTTTGATTGATCATTATGGATAACGTACGTGTAAGTATTGGTTTACCAGTGTTCAATGGAGAAGTCTATCTTGAAGAAACAATGGATGCCATTTTAAGCCAAACCTATAAACAATTTGAGTTGATCATTTGTGATAATGCTTCAACTGATGCAACCCAAGAAATTTGTGAGAGGTATGCAAGTCAGGATCCACGCATAAAATATTTTCGTAACGCTACTAATTTGGGTGCTGCCGCAAATTACAACCGGACGTTTGAACTTTCAACCGGTCAATATTTTCGTTGGTCAGCCCACGACGATTTGATTGCACCAACCTACCTTGAACTGTGCGTTGGTGTGCTTGACAATAATCCTGATGTGATTTTATGTTACCCGGGCACTGTAGTGATAGATGCTTGCGGCAATTATTTGAGGGATTATCGTGATGGGTATCATTTGCCGTTTTCCGCCCCGCACGCACGGTTTCGGGAGTTTTTTGATATTGGCGATTTGTGCCATCCGGTTTTTGGTTTGATTCGCTCGAATATACTCAGGCAAACCATACTCATCAGCAACTTCCCTTCCTCAGATAGATTATTATTAGGTGAATTGGCCATGCTTGGTAAATCTGTTGAGATTCCAGATCGTTTGGCATATCGGCGTGTACATCCAAATAATTCAATTGGTCCTGAAACAACCGTGGAAGAACTTCAAAATTGGTTTGATCCGCGTGCTAGCATGCGCGGTCTTTCAATACGGCAGAGACTTTTTTTTGAGTATCTGCGTGCGATTAGACGTGTAAAACCAGGGGGAATGGAAACCCTTTTATGCTATTATGAATTATTTAAATTTTATATTTTATCCAGTAGAAATGGTAAATGGTCTGGATATGAGAACGAGGCGCGTGCGCGCAAACGCCAAGGCTGGTTTGATTAGGGTCTGTTGACATGTGGGTATCTACCCCTATGAATTCTAGCTGCCCCGAAAAGATCAAAAAAGTCCCGGCCATTGGCCGGGACTTTTTAATAAACGCTTGATTTCATGTGCAGCTAAGCAGCTTTTTTCAAGACTGGCAGACCATTTTTGCTTTCGCTAACCATATAGCCTTCTGGCACGGCATCCAAAGCGCCTTCTTTTTCTTCTTTTCCGAAGAAGTAGATGGTCTGTTGACGGCCGTTCTTCAATGTTGTTGTACGTGCATGTAAAATGTAAGTGCGATCTTTTGAGTTTGTATAACTAAATGCCATATTTATCCTTCCTTATAGGCCATAGGAACTAGGAGCCTAAACTGAAATTTTGTTTAAAGTCAAGTGTCATGAATCCTCATGTTCACCAGAGGTACATACTAAATCAAATTGGGTTGAAGAGCAAAAAAAATGAGCCGTAGATGAGGTAGACATGAGGGGAACGGCAACCGCCAACCTTTGACGCGCTATTTTGCAGTGTTATACTTTAGTCCATGTCAGAAAAAGATAAATTAGTCTCGCAAAGCGAAAACTTTAACGAATGGTATAATTCATTAGTCCTGCGTGCCGATCTGGCCGATTATGGCCCTGCACGTGGCACAATGATTGTTAAACCTTACGGTTGGGCTTTGTGGGAAAATCTACAACAGGCACTCGACCGTCGCTTTAAAGCAACAGGCGTGCAAAATGCCGGCTTCCCCATGTTTATTCCCATGAGCTTTTTGCAAAAAGAAGCCAAACATGTCGAAGGTTTTGCCCCCGAACTGGCCGTTGTCACTCATGGTGGTGGCGAAGCGTTAGCTGAACCGCTGGTTGTGCGCCCTACATCTGAAACGATTATCGGCCATACCTACGCCAATTGGGTGCAGAGTTATCGTGATCTACCCATCCTGATCAACCTTTGGAACAGTGTTGTGCGTTGGGAAAAACGCACCAAATTATTTTTGCGCACGTTGGAATTTTATTGGCAGGAAGGGCACACAGCACATGCCACTGCTGCCGAAGCTGCCGAACGTACCCAAATGATGTTGGATGTATATGCTGATTTTGCGTTGAATGAAGCGGCCGTTCCCGTGATACCCGGTGAAAAATCGGAAATGGAACGTTTTGCCGGCGCGGATCAGACCTTGACAATTGAAGCGATGATGGGGGATGGCAAAGCACTGCAATCCGGTACATCCCATAACCTGGGTCAAAATTTTGCCAAAGCGTTTGACATCACTTATTTGGACCGTAACAACGAAATCCAACATTGCTGGACGACCTCTTGGGGCTTAAGCGCACGCTTTATTGGCGCCATTATTATGACACACGGTGATGATCATGGTTTGGTACTGCCGCCGCGCCTCGCGCCGATTCAAACCGTGATAATCCCGATTTACCGCAAAGATAAAGATAAAAATATGGTATTGGAGGCTGTAGAGCGCATTAATCAGGAATTAATAGCCGCTGGTATCCGTGTCAAAGTGGATGATCGTGAGAATCTCACGCCGGGCTATAAATATAATGATTGGGAACTGCGCGGTGTGCCGACTCGGGTTGAAGTTGGGCCGCGTGATGTCGCCAAAAACTCGGTGGCGTTGGCAAGGCGTGATATTTCTGGACGCGACGGCAAACAGTTTGTCTCACAGGATGGTCTGGTGCAGGCGGTGCAGGAATTGTTGGTTGAGATTCAACAAAACTTGCTGGACAAGGCAACCAAATTCCGTGATGAAAATACGTTTGATGTTGACAATTATGATGATTTCAAAACGGCCGTTAAAACTGGCTTTGCTCGTGTTTGGTGGGATGGTACTAATGCTGAAGAGACACAAGTGAAAGAAGATGCTAAAGCCACCATTCGCTGCTTCCCATTTGAACAGCCGGAAGGCACTGGTACCTGCTTTTTCACCGGCCGACCTGCTAACAAAGTAGCGATTTTTGGACGTGCGTACTGATTTTTAGCTTTGGACTGAACATTGTTTTTCAAAGGTCAGGTGAGTACAAGGCAAAACCTGACCTTTGTTTGTTTTCCGTGTTCCTGTCATTATCTGAATAGTTGCTTTTGGAGAGGTAATATCAATGAAACTTTCACAATCGTTTGGCAAGACTTTACGTGAGGCTCCGGCAGATGCCGAGATGATCAGCCATCAACTGCTGATTCGAGCCAATTTTGTGCGGCCGATTGGCGCGGGCATCTACACATTTATGCCCTTTGGCTATCGTGTATTACGCAAAATCCAACAGATCATGAGTGAAGAAATGGATGCGATTGGCGGACAGGAGATGCTGATGCCTAATTTACATCCAGCCGCCTTATGGCAGGCGACTGGGCGCTGGTCGACTATGGATGTGTTATTTCGTTTCCAGACTGACAGTGCCCGTGACTATGCCTTGTCACCCACTCACGAAGAGGTTGTTGTTGATTTAGCTTTGCATGAGATTGAAAGTTATCGTGATTTACCCCAGGTTGTTTACCATATCAACAAAAAATTTCGCAACGAATCACGGGCACGTGGTGGTTTGCTGCGTTTGCGCGAATTCATCATGAAGGATGCCTACAGCCTGGATACAACCGAAGCGGCGTTAGATGAATTTTATCCAGCGATGGTGCAGGCTTATTTTAATATTTTTGAGCGCTGCGGGATTGAGGTAACGGCCGTCAATGCCGACGTAGGCGCGATGGGCGGTACTGCTTCGCAAGAATTTGTGATTCCACACCCGCAGGGTGAAGATATGTTCATCGCGTGTACGGGTTGTGAGTATGCCGCCAATGTCGAAGCGGCTGAATTCGTGCGTGAAGGGACTGTTCCAGCGGAATTGGCGGCCTTAGAAAAAGTGGCCACCCCGGATTGCAAGACGATTGCGGATGTAGCTGCCTATGTGGGTGTGGCAGAGAGCCAAACGGTAAAGGCGGTGTTTTATTGGTGGCAGCCGTGGGGTGGTAAGGATGCCGGCCGTTTCATTTTTGTGCTTGTGCGCGGCGACCTGGATGTGAATGAAGTCAAAGTGATCAATGCGTTGGGCGGAGGCGAACTGCGTGCAGCCACGGATGCGGAGATCATTTCTGCCGGCGCCGTACCCGGTTATGCCTCTGCCATCGGCCTGGATGTTGCCAAAAGTGTGGATAGCAGCGGCGTTTATGTGCTGGCAGATCAATCTATCACCGCCGGTGGGAATTTTGTCGTTGGCGCCAATGACGCCGGTTACCATTACACCGGGGCCAACTATTCACGCGATTTCACCATCACCCAAATGGCCGACATTGCCCAGGCGGATACAGGACATCAATGTCCTCAATGCGGCAGCAGTCTGGAAGCCCGGCGTGCGATTGAAGCGGGACATTGTTTTAAATTAGGCACGCGGTATAGTGCAGCTGTCAACGCCACCTACCTGGACGAAAGTGGCAAACCGCAGCATATTTTTATGGGTTCATACGGCATTGGTTTAGACCGGTTGATGGCGATCATTGTAGAAGAACATCATGATGAAAATGGCATCATCTGGCCTGCCAATGTGGCTCCTTACGATGTTCACCTTTTGTCTTTGGGTAAAGGCGATGATGTGTGCCAGGCCGCTGATAAGCTGTATGCTGAACTGCAGCAGGCAGGGCTGGATGTGCTCTATGATGACCGGCCGGCGGCCAGCGCCGGCGTGAAATTCAACGATGCCGATCTGATCGGGATTCCCTGGCGCGTGACGGTGGGATCACGTGGCCTCAAACAAAACAGCGTGGAAGTGAAACAACGCAATGCAGATGAGCGCACACAAGTTCCGTTGGATGAATTGGTATCGTTTTTGCGTCGTTAACCATAACTGCGTTCAGACCCTAAGTAAGCGTCCACAAATAAGTTCGTAGTAACGACTTTAGTCGTCCGGACCGCTGAAGCGGTTACTACAAACAAAAACGGGAAGTTATTTTTTAGATGAGCACTAAGGGTTTCGTTCTCTGGTAAATTTGCAGATTTTTCGGCAAAA
>JAGRDI010000390.1:9666-12158 GCA_020432765.1 Anaerolineales bacterium
AATTTAGCGAGGACAAAATGACAATGCAAGACAATAAACAACGACAAAAAGCAACGCTCGGCGGCGGGTGTTTTTGGTGTTTAGAAGCCGTATATGATGATTTAGAGGGTGTTGACGCAGTTGTTTCTGGCTATGCCGGTGGTCATGTAGAAAACCCTTCCTACCGGGCCGTTTGCAGTGGTACAACTGGCCATGCTGAGGTTGTTCAAGTGACCTTTAACCCGGCTGTCACTACATTCCAAGAAATTTTACAGATATTCTTCACCATTCATGATCCCACAACCTTAAACCGGCAGGGGGCGGATGTGGGTACACAATACCGTTCGGCTATTTTTTATCATGATGAGGCGCAGCGCGATACGGCCGTAGCCCTCATCAACCAACTCGAAGCCGAAAAAGTGTGGTCGGACCCCATCGTGACCGAAGTGGTGCCCTTGGAAACGTTTTACGCTGCTGAAGATTATCATCAAGACTATTTCAAATACAACAGCCGGCAGCCCTACTGTCAATTTGTGGTTGCGCCGAAATTGAAAAAATTCCGCAAACAGTTCGCAGAAAAGAGAAAAAGTGGATAAAAAGAAATGCGGAGACAAAACTGTTATATTTTTGACGGACTATTCAGAAAATCAAGGTAATTCAGAATGGAAAGTTTTCGTAGACCAGACTTATAGTTGTCTGGCCGCTGATCCGATCTCTCGTGAAGATCAAGGACAATATGAAGTTAGGGAACCTATCGAAAACTAATATTGATTTGTTGCCTAAACCAAACGAATATCAATTGGTTTTTACTGAAAAGATGCCGCTAGTTGGATTGGTAACGGCCGTTTTCGGTCTCATCTTCAGTGGGGGTCGATTCTTGATGACCAAGTTGCGTTCGCGTGGTTGGGACATTCCTGGCGGGCATGTGGAACCGAGGGAGACGCCAGAAGAAACAGTTAGACGTGAGATATATGAAGAAACGGCCGTTCGCGTCACAAATCTACGCCCCTTCGCCCATAAAAAGTTCACTATCCACGCGCCCCAACCCCCAAACTACAAATATCCCTATCCGCTCTGCTACCAACTCTTTTTGCTTGGCGAAGTCCTGGCACTCGACCCGTTCATCAAAACTGAGGAAGCAGCCGCACGCAAGTTGTTAACGCCAACTGAAGTACGTCAAACCGCCTGAGGCAACAGAGCGCTATTTTTATATGAAGCTGCCCTGGCACAAAATCGCCTTTCATAAACCTATACTTTGCCACTCTGCAACTTTGCCCCTTGCCCTAGGCTGGCAGGTCCCAGATAACAGGCATCGTCTCACCATAAACAATTTGTTTTTCACCCAGGAAAGCGGCTAACTGTTTGATGGTGTTATGGATAGTTTGCCCATCAACGGCCGTTGCCCCTACCCATTCCTCAGCATAAACCGCATTGACATGCAGCGTCCCTGTTTTACGATCCAGCTTCGGGTCGATGCGCCCCACCAATTTATCCTCATGTAAAACCGGCAGCACATAATATCCATATTTGCGTTTGGCTTTGGGTACATAGATTTCAATACGGAAATGGAAATCAAACAACTGCTCGGTGCGTTCACGGTTACAAATCAGATTGTCAAAGGGAGAGAGCAAGACGGTACGGCCGTGCCAATCGCCTGCCTCAATTTTCTCAAGTTCAGGTAAGGTGTCAGCATGGATATACCAGGTTTCATCCGGCCATTCACTAATCGTGACGGGATGGATACGGCCGTTGTTCACCAACTCCGCCAGCACATCCTCCAATTCCGGATAACCGCCGCGAATAAAATGGTTATCGATATGTTTTTGTGTACCTACTCCCAGCGCCTTCAATGATTTTTGTGCCGCCAACTTGACCGCCTCACGACGTGGCAGCGCTTCATGGCCAGCCCACTGCGGCATATGCTGCTCCAGTAAGCCCCACTGCTTCTTTAAGCCAAACCCGTTGCCTTCACGGCGTGTCACCGTGATGTCACCCTGTTCCCACATAAAACCGAGCATCATGGGCAAATTGCGATTGGCCGTCCAACCGCTTGATTCCCAGGTGCTGACGGAGCGGTCTTCAAATTCTGCCGTGAACAAAGGGCCACGTTTATGCAGTTCGTCCAGAATATATTGGCGGAACGGCTCGTTTATCTCCATCCACTTGCGTGTGCGCTGCGCCCAGGCCCCGTTGCCACGTGAAAAATGCACCATTTGTACCTGATGCAGTGGAAAATCCTCCACCAGCACAATCGAAGCCGCATGTGCCCAATATTCAAAGAGGAGGCGGTCTTCCCACAACAGCGCCTCAAAATCAACCAGATCATAGTTACCTAAGCGGCTCCACAGAATCAACAGCGGATTACGTGCTACCACATTGATCGGGTCAATCTGCACACAGCCGATCTGCCGGATCACATCCAGCATGGCGGCTTTATCCGGGTTTTCCGGTAAATGGTTCAGGTGTTGGGCTGAAATTGCTAAACGACGGGCAGTTTTGGGGGAAATGGTTAA
>JAGRDI010000391.1 GCA_020432765.1 Anaerolineales bacterium
TTGACGGGGATAAATCGGCCAGCGCGTCAAACAAGCCGGTCTGGTGACCGATACTGGTCATGAGGGCAACTGAGGCATTGTTCAAAACACCTATCATTTTCCCGGCAAATGCCTCTGATTTTGTCTGATCAAGTTCTTTTAAGCTCATTGTATTATCTCCTTGTCATTACCTGCTGCTAAAATCATAGCTAGAGCAGGTAGTAGTGTGTCTAAAGGCGGCATAACGCCGTACCCTTTTCCATGTTGCTAATTTCGTAGCCATAGGTTGGCTCGATTACAAAATACCCCACATCTTTAAGAATTTGTACGTTCCGCTGTACAATTTTGTCAAACCACATGGCCTCATTCATATTGGGTGCAAATACAATTGGTGCTTGACAGGCCACAATTTTCGAATGGATACCTGTTCACACGAGAGTGTAGCTGGGTATCACTCAGAACGTGGAATCATTCTCCAAGCGCCTGAATTTGCGTGACGATCTGATCCTCGAACAGAACGTGCGTGCCGTCTTGCGGTAGGAATTTGACATCATAGCCGGCATCTTGCAGGGCGGCAGCAAAGCGTTCGGCAGTCTCGATGGGGAAAACAAGTTCGTCCCGGCCGTGAATGATACGCACGGCGAGGTCAGGATTGTTGCCAATGGCCGAAAACATCTGCATAGGCAAAAAACCAGCGCAGCATTCGTCCGTGGAGGGATCGCCCAGCCAAAAATCAGCGGGGTAGGGCCCCGCGTTACCTACATATCCCATGATGTTCGCCGGTTCAGCGTCTGTGGAACATTCGACGCGCTGGGCCGGTCCACCGTTGGCCGCGGCATAGGCGTCCCACTCACCTTGCAAATCACCTTCGGCGAAGGAAATGATGGAACCAAGCCAAGCGCCGGCTGAGGTACCGGCCCAGATGACGTTTTCGGGGTCGGCGCCATATTGTTCTGCATTTTCAGCGGCAAAACGCAGGGCACACTCGGCATTCTCCGTAGCCTCTCGCATTACTCCGATGTCGCCTTCAGGGTTAGACATAGCAACCTGCCAGTCAATGGACAAAACGACGAAACCCTCTTCAGCTAATCTTTCGGCCAAAGTCTCGTCAGTGAATCTACCCCCACCAAAACCATGCGCCCAAATGACAAGAGGTTTTTGCTCATTCGCGCCGGGGATGTGGTAAACGTTCAGTCGCCTCTGCTTTGCCAGTTGATCGATCGGCGAGACATAAAGGACAGATTCCTCGCGCACGACCTCGGCCGGACCCTGCGTGGGTGTGGGCTGAGGGGTATCGGTGGGCAACGGTGGTGTCGTGGCCGTTGGGGTAGGCTCGGCGGCGCCCTGTCCAGCGGAACAAGCGCTGAGAACGGCCGTTGCCAACAGAAGCAGAATGGATATCAACAAGGTAATTTTTGCACTTTTTGAGGTCATCAACTTTTTCTCAACAGCCCACCCACATACTATTATGGTCTGTAAATTACGCATTTTTAATCTCCTTCAATTTTGATTGATTTATCTAATCTTGTCCTATATGATCACATTTTTCGTACTCAGGTTGTTTATGTCTTTTTGTATAATTCTGCTTCTATAACGGACATCACCTCCTCGAAGGTTACAAATAAACGATTTTAGCTGGAACGGGGAGTTTCTAAACGAAAGCGCCAGACAATCGTTTGCAGCACTTTATCCCGCTCCTACCAACATAACAGCAAGTTGGTCTGATAACGGGGCGTTTCTTTTTCTTGAGGCATTTTGACCGATTATTTCACCCCTTGTTACTGTTATGCTTGCCAGCATAGCATAAGAACGTGCCTTCATCGTTCCTCGAACCTGACTGTTGAATTGTATGAACCATATTGCGCATTATTGGTCTGAGATGATGGCAGTATAAACCAGGGAGAAGGGATATTTCAAGGGGTTACGGCCGTTTGTATCGCTTTTGTATCGCTTTTTTGAGGTTGGAGAGGATTGCTCTATTTACACGGCCACGCTTTCAAGTGAAGATATGGTATACTTACACTAATTTGATCAGCCATTAAAAAACTTTTTATTTTACGTTGAGCATTGAAACCATTTACTAACTTATTCGGCATAAATATTATTGGAGAATCTTATGGTTATTGCCTTAACCCCTTTACAAAATGAAGATGCACTACAAATAGACCTCTCCATTTCCACGCGGCTAAACCTGACGGCTGATCAAGCCCGGCGGAAGGCAACACGTTTCCTTATGGACAACATCAGTATGTTTCTGATGCCGGTAAATCCTTTGTTAGTCGTTGCCGATCAGGAAGACATTAAGTGGCGTTTTTCTATTATGCTGGTGCTGGGGCAGCAGGGTAAATTGGGGCCGGTAGGGGAACTAGATGTGGATGCTTACACTGGCGACATCTCGGTAAATGATACTAACCTGGAAGAGATAAAAGATAATGCCCGACGACTGGCTCAAAGTACCGCACATTCCACAGTCAGCTGACGGCCGTTGTCTACAAGCCTGTGCCGGTATGATTCTGGCATACCTGGAAAGTCCTGTTGACGAAGATGAACTAAGCAATCTCTTTGACGCAACCGAATATGGTGTGCCATCTTCTCGCATTTCTCGTTTGGAACAATGGGGATTTCGTGTCACTTATCGCACAGCTACGTTATCAGAAATTAGAGCCTGGTTGGCCCAGGAGAAACCTGTTATTGCTTTCGTAAACACGCGATTTCTAGACTATTGGACGGCCGTTACCCCACATGCAGTCGTTCTCCTTGGCATCAGCAAAGGTAGTGTTTTCCTCAACGATCCAGCTTTCAGTGAAGCACCTCAAACTTGTTCCCTCGATGCTTTTCTGGCTGCCTGGGTAGAGATGGACGAAGTGATCGCCTGTATCGCAACAGTTTAACTGTCAGCCATATACTGCTCACTGCTCAGGGCACGATTCCAGATGCAAATACTGGCGGCATTCGTCGGTTGACAGGGTGCGCGTAACCCGTGATTGGGCAAGGGCGATTGCGTCCTCTAGCAGAACAGTGAGAACGCGCACACCGGGTTCAGGTGAACCGGTCACTGCATAAAGCCGTCGTCCATCCGCAGATAAAGCAACTTCCCAATGGGTGTGTTTCATTTCGGTTGAAAGTCACGCCGCCAAAGGTAAT
>JAGRDI010000392.1 GCA_020432765.1 Anaerolineales bacterium
AAATGCTCAAGGGCGGCGTGATCATGGATGTGGTCAACGCCGAACAAGCGATGATCGCTGAGGAGGCGGGCGCCTGTGCCGTTATGGCATTAGAGCGCGTGCCTGCCGATATTCGCGCCGATGGCGGCGTCGCACGCATGTCGGATCCCGGCATGATCAAAGAAATCATCCGTTCTGTCAGCATCCCCGTGATGGCCAAAGCACGCATTGGTCATTTCGTCGAAGCCCAAATTCTGGAAGCGATCGGCGTGGACTATGTTGATGAAAGCGAAGTACTAACACCCGCCGATGAGGTTTACCATATCAATAAACATCCCTTCAAAATTCCGTTTGTATGTGGCTGCCGCAACCTGGGTGAAGCTTTACGCCGTATTGGTGAAGGTGCTGCCATGATTCGCACGAAGGGTGAAGCGGGTACTGGTGATGTTGTTGAAGCCGTACGGCATGCGCGTACCGTCCTCGGTGAAATTCGTCAATTACAGCTTATGCCTGATGAAGAGTTGATGACCTATGCTAAAAACATCGGCGCGCCGTACTCGCTCGTTAAAGAAACCAAAGAATTGGGGCGTTTACCGGTTGTCAACTTTGCCGCCGGTGGCATTGCGACCCCAGCCGATGCCGCTTTGATGATGCAAATCGGCGTTGATGGCGTTTTCGTTGGCTCTGGTATTTTCAAGAGCGGCAACCCGGCTAAACGCGCCAAGGCGATTGTCGAAGCGACCACCCATTACAAAAACCCCGCTATCCTGGCCAAAGTCAGCGAAAATTTAGGTGAACCGATGGTTGGCATTAATGTCAGCAGCTTGCCCGTAAGTGAACAGTTGGCAACACGTGGTTGGTAGAAAAAGCAGCAAAGTAGCAAGGTTGCAGAGTTGAAAAGGTACTTTGCAACCCTGCCACTCTTTTATCATGAAAATTGGCGTATTAGCGCTGCAAGGCGCATTTATTGAACATATTCAGCTTTTGCAAACACTGGACGTAGCAGCGGAAGAAGTGCGTTTGCCAGAGCAGTTGATAGATCTAGATGGCTTGATCATTCCTGGCGGCGAATCGACAACCATCGGCAAGTTGGCTGTGATGTATGGATTGATGGAACCATTACGTGATTTTGCACGCACGAAGGCTGTGTGGGGTACCTGTGCGGGCATGATTTTCATGGCCAAAGAGATCGGCATGGACCAACCGTTGTTGGGTATTATGGATATTGTGGTTGAGCGTAATGCATTTGGTCGGCAGGTGGATAGTTTTGAGACGGAGTTGGCGGTGGCGGTTTTGGAAGATGGTATACAACGGCCGTTTCCCGCTGTCTTCATTCGCGCTCCGCGTTTGTTAGCTGTTAAAGCGGATGCTGAGGTGATTGCGACGCTGAAGGATGGCACGGCCGTTGCTGCGCAGCAAAACAATTGGCTGGTGACCTCCTTTCACCCAGAACTGACTGGCGACCCACGTTTTCATCAATACTTTCTAAAACTTGTCAAAGGGGCAAAGTAAAAAGTGGCCGAGTTGCAAAGTGAAAACCATTCACCGTCAACTTTGCCACTTACTGCCGTTGGGGTAAAACGACGGTGAAGATTGCGCCGCCATCGGGGTTGTTGTCGGCCCAGATACGGCCGTTGTGCTGATCAATAATCCCACGTGAAATATATAAGCCCAATCCCGTGCCTTTGCCGTTGGGTTTGGTTGTGAAAAATGGTTGGAAAATTGTTTCGAGCCATTCAGCGGGAATCCCATGTCCGCAGTCGCTGACCGCAAATGCAAACTGCTCCGGTATCTTTTTGTCAAACCCGCTGCCATCTGCCGCAGCATCCTCATCAACAGGCCAAAAACGTACTGTGATCTCGCCTCCCTCTGGCTGTAGGGCATCACGCGCATTGTTCAATAAATTCACCAACACCTGCGTAATACGATTGTGATCACAGACAATTGAGCGCAAATTAGGTGGCCGTTCCACAACAATCGTCACATTTGTCTGCTTGCGGAACTGCTGCTCAACCAGAGTCAGTGCATCGTGTACCAGTGATTCTACATCGGTGATGGCAATTTCAGGACCATCCAGATGTGAATAATTGCGTAAAACCTCAACAATGCGTGCACTGCGAAAAGCGCTTTGTTCGATGAGGTCGATATAACGAGTCAATTGGGTTTGATCTAAATTGCCGGTTTGCACTTCATGTAATAAATTGCTGCACGTGGTTGTAATCACACTCAACGGAGTAGTTAATTCATGAGCGACACTGGCGGTCATGGTGCCGACACCGGCTAACCGTTGTGTATGCGTGAGAGCAGCATTCATGCGTTCTATTTCAGTCAAATCCAACATTGTTACTAATTTATCACTGTTAGCGGGCAATTGTATGGGGACAACGGTCAAGGAAACATTTATCTCTTTTCCTTTTTGATGTTGTAATGCAAGGTGATGTGTTCCTGGTGCCATCCAATTGTCGGGCAGCGGCCGTTCTGGCGGCCATAAGTCTGCTAATGATTGGCCAAGCAAATCTGCATGCGTATACCCCAGCATCGTCTGTACGGCCGTACCTACATAGGCGATCTTGCCGTCCGTATCTACCACGACCAATGCGTCAGTGACTTGTTCTCTAACATATTCACAAAATTGCAATGCCACACCTCTTTTTTCCTCTTCCAACCTGCCATCTATACAACCGTCATAAGTCAAGGCTGAATCGACAGAGATGTTTGTAGCTTACGCGAGCAGGGCTTAACTGTCCGTGTTTTAATCGTAAAATAGATGTGAACGAGCCGTGAACGGCCGTAAATATGAGCATCTGATAGTTTCTGATAGTTAAAATCGGACGGATCGGTTTGAGAATCACATTCAGAAACGTTAGAATTGGATACTTATTCATTATCATTCAGACAGCATCTGCAAAATTAATCTGCAATCAGATAGACGCTGTCATCAACACGTGATGCATAGATATGCATGCATTGCGTAGATCGCGTAGATGCATGCAGTGCGCGATTACAAAGCTAAACTCACAACTATGAGGATGCAGAGGAGAATTAATCATGTTTGCTGAAACAACCCCCACCCGTCTAAGTTTAACACCGGACTTATTGTGGCCCATTGAAGAATATAAAGACGCGGGCTTATATTTTTATTTAGAAGCAACCCGTGATTTGTTGCCAAATGGCCGTGTGAATGTGGTCAACTATGGTGAAATGATCATGCTGGGCGGCTATTCTTACCTGGGCTTAATCGGCCACCCCAAAATCGATGCCGCTGCCAAAGCTGCCATCGACAAATATGGTACCGGTACCTATGGTGTCCGTTTACTCGCTGGTACCCTAGAATTGCACAATGAACTAGAAAACCGAATCGCTGAATTTAAACAGGCCGAAGCGGCCGTTACCATGTCCAGCGGTTATGTAACAAATCTGGCAACCATATCCTCCATGTTGCGCAAAGGGGATACACTCATCTGCGATAAACTGAACCATGCCAGCATCGTCGATGGCTGTATTTTATCAATGGCTAAATTTGTCCGTTTTCGGCATAACGATATGGATCATCTTGAACGCCGCTTGCATGAAGCCGATCCATTGGGACGGAAATTAGTCGTTGCCGATGCGGTTTTTAGTATGGATGGTGACATCATCGATTTGCCAGAGATGGCACGCCTGTGTAAAAAATATGATGCCTATCTGATGATTGATGAAGCCCATTCGATTGGTGTGATAGGCGCTACCGGCCACGGCATCGAGGAACATTTTGATATGCCGCCAGACACCATTGATATTAAAATGGGAACTTTGAGCAAGACGATCCCCAGCGCCGGAGGGTATATTGCTGGCAATCGTGATCTGATCAATTTTCTCAAACATGAAGCGCGTGCTTTTATCTTCTCTGCGGCCGTTCCACCTGCATCTGCCGCCGCTGCCATGGCCGCATTTGACGTGATTGAAGAAGAGCCATGGCGTGTAGAAAAGATTCAGACCAACTACAAACGTTTTGCCGACAAACTCAAAGCAGCCGGATATGATCTGCTATTTACAGAAACTGCGATTGTACCGGTCATATGTGGCTCTACACCGGCTGCTGGCAGCCTTGCGAAATATTGCCGCGACAAGGGGATTTTTGTACAAGCCATCATTTCTCCAGTCGTGCCAGAAGGGTTAGCACGTTTGCGGGCCTGTATCTCAGCTGCGCATACGCTGGAAGATATCGATTATTGTGCTGATGTGATCATTGAAGGCGGCCGTGAATTAGGCATCATTAATTAATTTCAACATATGACGGGCACTAAATTTGCTCAAACAGAGTAAACCAGCAAAGTAGGCATAAACAAAAAGTGCCTGAAAGACGCTTGAGATGATTATCTTTTGCGAGTATTGCGACTAGTAGTCCAGCAATGTTAATTTGTGGAATAGCTCGTGGCCGATCTAATTTCGGTGTACTCAGTACAGGCGCTGACTGTACTGCTTGGGCCGGCCCTTCTAAACTTGTCTGCCACGCTTTCAGGTTGGCGTGCAAACGCCCAAAATTTTAATCCAGCATTCTTGCCAACTGGAATTGAGTATGTTAGTATCTGTTTAACCCTGCTGTGTACGTGATGGGTTTCTAGCGTTGAGCCAACGCTTTACAAATGGGAACGTGAATACGCTGAGGGGATGTAGTAGCCGGAAGGCAAGGCAGTATCCATGCGAAAATGTTCCCACCTGCATCAGCAGGTTCAAATGTCTGATCTCACACGGCATCGCGGGGTTTTCGCTTTACTTTCCCCAATTTCTTCCACTTAACTCAATTCACAGGATGAATCCTGGTGCTTGTGTGCAGAAACATGACATTGGAAATTTGCCAATAATTTCGGGTATAGACTTGTCATTCTGAGCGGAGCGAAGCATCTCATGCCGCTGGGATGTTTCCATGACACCTGTGATACCCGGGTTTTCAAGTTGTCCTCAAAAACATGTTGAAAATTGTAACTTGTATGTTTCAGGTTATTCCTGCGCAGGAATGACCTGAATGGTTGCGAAAAATTTACACGTTTTACCTTTGCGGTGATAGTAAACGCACTTTACCTGGTAATATGCGGAAGTCCAGACTGGTTTCTGATGTGGAAAAAACTTCCCCATCGGTATGGACAGGTGTGCCTGGCCGGCAATTGACTGTGAGATAAGTGGCACGCTGAAAGGTAACCAGCGGGTCTTCGACATGTTTGCCTTGCATTAGTTTGATCAATAAACGCACGAGAGTGAGTTTGGGTACTTCTGGCGCGAAAACAAAATCGAAACGGCCGTCGTCAATTTTAGCACCTGGAGCCATCGTAAACCCACCCGTGCGCGGACTGTTACACACCGAAAGCAAGATGCATGGTCCCGTATAGTTCCCATCATCCCAGCTTAACTGCATATCCCACGCTTTTATTTTGATAATGGCTTTAATCAAACCTACGACATAACGAATTTCACCAGACAGCCGCTGAATTTTATGGGTTTCAAGCGTGACCATTGGTTCCATGGCCGCCGCGCTGTTGTTGATGAAGTAACGGCCGTTTGTCAACCCTGCATCAATCAAACGAGTATGCCCCGCCGCGATGACTGCCACACTCGTCTCAATATCGGCTGGTAATCCTGCCATCAAGTTGAAATCGTTGGCTGTGCCAATGGGAAGAATGCCAAAAGGCAAGGAGGGGCCGTCTTTTGCTGCCGGCAGCAAACCATTGATGACTTCATTGATAGTGCCATCGCCCCCCGCCGCGATGATGATGTCGTAGCCGTCTGTAATCGCTTGGGCGGTAACGGCCGTGCCATCGCCAGGCCCTTTGGTGGCGACTAAATCATAATCCAAGCCGACAGCATCCAATGCGGCTTTGACAGCATCCGTTTTTTCTTGCGCACCCCACCGATTGGCATATGGATTTAAGATCACTTTTGCTTTCATATTGCTGCTACCTTATTTGGAATTGATTTTACCAGAGTAACCGCATCTGAGCAGTTGTGCAAACTTGTGACGAAATCTGCGGCGTTGCCTTTCTGAATTGTGGGTTTGCCTATAGATAAATAAAAAGTGTGGCACAAAATGTGTACAATTGATACTAAACTTAAACAAGAAACTGAAGAAGGAGCACAAATCATGAAAATCATTATTTTAGGCGCAGGTAATATTGGCAGCACATTAGGTAGCAAGTGGGCGAACAAAGGACATGAGGTTGTCTTTGGCGTGCGGGATCCCCAGGCAGAGAAGGTGCAGGCGTTATTGGCAAAGATGGGACAGGGAACAACGGCCGTTTCCATTTCAACCGCCGCAGCTAATGCCGATGTTGTCGTTTTTGCCATTCCCGGCAGCGCGATGGCGGCAACGGCTGCCCAGTTGGGCAGCCAACTCAACGGCAAAATCCTGATTGATACGACCAACAATGTGGGCCAACCGGTCATGGGCAGTTTGGACGTGCTGCGCCAAGCTGCGCCGGACAGTCCGATCTTCCGTGCCTTTTGCACGCTGGGCTGGGAAAATTTTGCTGTACCTGTTATCGACGGCATGCAGGTTGATTTGTTTTATTGTGGAGATGGTGGTGGGGAACAAACGGCCGTTGACAATCTGATCACAGACATTGGCTTACGTCCGGTTTATGTCGGTGGGGTAGAAACGGCCGACTTGCTCGACGCACTGACCCGGCTTTGGTTTATTATGGCATTTCAAAAAGGATACGGCCGTCATTTAGCCTTCAAGATGATCGGTGACTAATCAAGAAATATTAACGCCGGCACAAAAAATGGATTCAAACCACTGCCCAAGATAGCGGCTACCAATTGAATAATAAGATAGCGCTTACACATGCCAAAGCGTGGTCAAATGTAGACACTGTGTCCACAATCTCTGGCTTTAAGAATTTTTAGCACAGGAAGCGAATTAAAATGAGCAAAAACAACTTACCCGATTTATATGAACTATGGGATTACAATGCTCCGGAGGCTACGGCCGTTACCTTTCGCACAATCCTACCCCAGGCCAAACAAGCAGGAGATGTTGGTTATACCGTTGAACTGTTGACCCAAATCGCACGCACTGAAGGATTGCAGGGCAATTTTGCTGCCGCCCACACCCTGTTGGATGAAGCTGAGGCGCTGATAACCGTTGATATGATCATTCCTCAAATGCGGTTTCTGTTAGAACGCGGCCGGGCCTACAATTCGGCGGGGGAACAAGAAACGGCCGTTGTCCTCTTCAAACAAGCCTATGACCTGGGTCTGCAAGTTGGCCAGTCTGCTGATTATCACACGGTTGATGCTGCCCACATGTTGGGTATTGCCATGCCCACCAACGATGAACGCTTATCCTGGAATTTGCTGGCGCTGGAATTGAGTGGGAAGACGGCCGTACCACGTGCCCAAAATTGGCGCGGTTCGCTGCTAAATAATATCGGCTGGAGCTATCATGATCGCGGCGACTATGAACAGGCTTTGGCAATTTTCAAGGAGGCATATGCCTGGCATGAAGTTTATGCTCAAGATAAACCGGAGCGCATTCGCATTGCCCGTTGGTGCATTGGCCGTACCTATCGCTCATTGGAACGCTACAATGAGGCTTTAACCATCCAGGAAAATTTGGCTGCGGAATACGCACAGCTAGATGAATCACCAGACGGCTTTGTGTATGAAGAAATTGGGGAATGTTTATTGGCAATGGGGCGGGAGAGGGAGGCACGGCCGTACTTTGCCCAGGCGAAGGTGCGCTCAACAACCCAACGCCTGAGCAGAACCTGAAATCCTTTTTGCTCAGGGTCACGAGCGACAATATCCAAGACGATCTCCAGGTTGTCTTGGACCCACTCGACAAGTTGCCGCAATAACCACCATCAGCCCAGATTTTCTGCAAACAGGCTACACCACGACAGCGAAAAAGATGGGCACAAAGCGCACGGATTAGCGCTACGTCAAATCAGCTACTGTCGGGCCGGTATAACGGGCGCGGGGACGAATAAGTTGGTCTTGTGCGTACTGTTCGATAATATGGCCAATCCAGCCAGCCGTACGGCCGATGGCAAACAAGGCCAGGGGCGCATGTGGCGGCAGGTTGGCTGCCAATGCCAGCGTGACGAGTGCAAAATCAATCGTAGGTTTTAAGTCGGTAGCCTCTGCTACGATTTGGCACATTTCCTGCGCCATTTCGCAGGCGGGGCTTTGGGGAAAAACGGCCGTTGTTTGGGCTAACAGCACCTGCGCACGAGGATCGCCATCTGGATAAAGCGGATGACCAAAACCGGGAATTCGGTCGCCGCGTTTGAGGCGGTTGGCTATAGTCACGTAGCTGTTTTGGGGACTGCCGGTTTCGCGGAAAAACGCGGCAACTCGTTGGGTATAACCGCCATGTTTACGCCCTTGCAGCGCGGCCAACGCGGCGATAACAGCCTGGTAAGGCGTTGTTTCTGCTGAAGCAACGACGCGTGCGGTGAAAGCTGAGACGTTCAATTCGTGATCGGCACAAGCAATCAGCGCAGCATTGATTAATGGCGCGACTTCTGGCTTTGCCGGCGTCCAGGCTGTTTGGATGGCGTTGGCGATGGAAGTGGCGGGATCGTGATTCGTGACAACGGCCGTTTCTAAACGCAGCATACGCGCTCCTGTCTGAACAATCGCCTCATGGTGCAGATCGTAGGCAGCTAAATCTTGTCCACTGGCGAGTGTCAGGATAACTTGAAATAGTTCGACTGGAGTTAACTGCTCAAACATGGGACGTGTAGATTGGATAATCTGAGCCAATGCTGCCGGTAGCGGCGCAGCAAAGCATGCTGCTGGGTTTTCGATTTGCCAGATTAGTGCTGCCACTGCTTCAAAAGTGTGCGTTTGGGATAACTTGAGCGCATCCTGGCCACGATAATATAGACGGCCGTTGGTGATCAGGGTGATTTGTGACTCCAAGAGTGGCGTTCCCCAGTGCAGCGCACCCGCGACCGTTTTACTCGGTTCTTTTTGCAATGCCTTGCGTGCTTTTAATGTTTCGATATCGGTACGTCGGTAGCGCTTAGCACGCGAATGCGCTGTCCCTATTTCTGAGCGAATCAAGCCACGACTGACGTAAGCATAAAGTGTGGGGATTTTTACGCCCAATTCTGCGGCAGCTTCCTTAGCAGTAAGAAATGTTTTTGTTGCCATAGCTGTTAAAACCCTTGTAGTTTGTAACACATTCCCATTTTCAAGTTGAAATTATAACATATATTGATTTAATAATCAATATTGACAATGATTGACGACTTGATCTATGATACATCTAAACACCTGACATAGCATAGATGGAAAGCGAGGACTTTAATGATGAATAATGGCACAGTAAATAGTGGTTTAGAAGGTATTATTGCAGCAGAAACACGCTTAAGCTCTGTGGATGGGCAAGCTGGCGTGTTGATTATTGGCGGCTATGCTTTGGAGGAATTAGCCGGCCGGGCGACATTTGAAGAAGTGGTGTATCTGTTATGGTACGGCCGTTTGCCCACAGCAGATGAACTGAATGAACTGACACACGACTTGGCAGCCCTGCGGAAATTGCCAGATGCGACGCTGGAACTGCTTAAGGCGGCTGCAGCGGGAAAAACGCCGGTTATGGATGCTTTGCGCATCGCTGCCGGTACGCTAAGTTTGGAGGCACCACAAGATGCTTACTTAGCTCCAGCAATTGTGGCCCGCTTTGCCACGATTGTGGCCGCTTACTGGCGCTTGCTGAATGGGTTGACGCCTATCGAGCCGCATCCCACACTCAATCACGCGGCTAATTATCTCTACATGCTGCGCGGTGAACTGCCTGGCCCGGCCCAGACACGCGGTTTGGAAACCTACCTAAACACCGTCATTGATCATGGTTTGAATGCCTCTACCTTTGCAGCACGTGTGATCATTGCGACGCAGTCTGATCTTGTATCGGCCGTTACGGGAGCTGTTGGTGCTTTGAAAGGACCGCTGCACGGCGGCGCACCCGGCCCGGCACTAGATATGGTGTTCGACATCGGTTCGGCTGAGCATGCAGAGCCTTATTTGCGTGCCCAGTTAGAGAAGGGGGAACGGTTGATGGGTTTTGGCCATCGCGTGTACAAAGTGCGTGATCCGCGTGCTGCAGTGCTTGGCGACGCGGCCGAACAGATGTATGCTGCAGACGGAGATATGGCACTCTATCGACTGGCAAAAGAAGTGGAAGAAACGGCCGTGACACTCCTGGCTGCTTATAAACCTGATCGCAATTTGCAAACGAATGTTGAATTTTATACGGCATTGTTATTGCATGGTCTGGGATTAGATACGGCGCTCTTCTCGCCAACCTTTGCCATCAGCCGGGTTGCGGGTTGGATTGCACATTGTTTTGAGCAGCAGCGTTACGGCCGTTTAATTCGTCCTAAAGCAAAATATATCGGTGACAATGGGCGCACCTGGGTGCCACGCGAGCAGCGTGTAGATACAGTGTTTGTTTGACGACCAATCTACATGAGGCTAGCACGTAAAAATGCGGGTTTGTTAGTAATGATGCCGTCTACGCCTAAGTCTGCTAAGCGGCGTGCTTCAACTGGGTCATCAACAGTCCACACATTGACCCGTTGGCCACGTTTTTTTGCCCAGGCCATATAGTTAGCATTTACCATTGTGTGATGTGGATGATCGGCGTCTGCAGGGGCAATTAAATAACTGTACTGCGACAATCCGGCTTCGCGCAGTAAGCCAGTGGGGGTAGCTTTGCCGCACAGACGGTTTGCTCGGCGTACTGCAAGTGGGTTGAAGCTGGAGATGAGTACATGGCTTGCTAAATTATGGGCGGCAACTCGATCAGCAACGGCCGTTTCCAACCCATGATCCCCTAACCTGAAATCTTTAATCTCAATATTGTAAAGTGCTGTCGGTCCCAACATCTCAAACAATTCATCGAGTGTAGGTATTTTTTGGCCGTATCCTAAATCTAATGCTTTTAACTGTGACAAGGTCATATTTTTGACTTTGCCCTGCCCCTTAGAGACTCGCGTCACATCATCGTCATGGAAAATGACGATTTTGCCGTCGGCCGAAAGCTGTACATCCAACTCAATGCCATCAGCACCTTGTTCAATCGCCAAATAAAAAGCAGCCAGGGTATTTTCCGGCGCGTCTACGCTGGCGCCGCGATGTCCAATAATTAGAGGGGATGCTTTTTCTGCCGCAAACCAATTACTCAGTGTCATGCGGAGTTATTTCGTGTACCTGGATCAGATTTGTTTGGCCACTGCGACCGAATGGCACGCCAGCAGTTATCACAATTTTATCGCCGGGGTTGAGGTGATACGGCCGTAATGCATCGGCCGTTTTTTGTAACATTTCATCGGTTTCATAAAAGTCTGGCACAAGCAAGCAGTCGACACCCCAAACCAGCGCCAATTTACGCTGTGTTTTCTCAGATGGCGAGACCGCCATAATCGGTGTGCGCGGCCGATAGCGTGCGATCTGTTGCGCTGAATAACCCGACATCGTCGTTGCTACAATAGCACTAGCATTAATCTCTTCAGCTACATCGCAAGTAGCCCCACTAATCGCTTCAGCTATATTAAACAACCCTTTACCATGCCGTTTATTGCGCCAATATTCATAGGGAAAAGCGCTTTCAATGATTTCGCCAATCTGTTTCATCATCAAAACTGATTCGACTGGATAATCCCCCATAGCTGTTTCATTCGACAACATAACCGCATCCGTGCCATCCAAAATCGCATTAGCAACGTCGCTGGCTTCAGCGCGAGTTGGGCGCGGATGTTCCACCATTGATTGCAGCATTTGTGTTGCCGTGATCACAGGCTTACCTACCTCGTTACAACAACTAATGATGCGTTTTTGTAACAAAGGTACCTCTTGTGGCGGCATGTCGATGCCCAGGTCGCCACGGGCTACCATCATACCATCGGAAACATCTCGAATTTCTTCCAAATGATCAAGCGCTTCGCTTTTTTCAATTTTGGCAATAATGGGGATATTGCACCCTTTTTCGGCCATCAAATCGCGTAATTCTTGAATATCATCGGTAGAACGCACAAAAGAAAGCGCCACATAATCGAAATCTAATTCACAAATCAGATCAAAATCTGTACGATCTTTGATCGTCATGCTTGATATCGGCAGGTCTGTGCCGGGTGCATTAATACCTTTGCGTGAGCCTAACAAACCCGCTACGGTGACAAAACAATGCAATGTGTCACCTTTTTTTTCGGCAACAGTGAATTCTACTTCGCCATCACCTACGACCAACCGTGCACCGGGCTTGGCTGCTGCAATCAAATCAGGGTGTGGCAAATGAATCATGGCTGGTTGGCCGGGATGTGGTGTTAGCACGATTTCATCGCCTAGCGAAAGTTCCATGCCGCCAGCTTTGACGTGGCCGAGACGTATCTTTGGCCCTTGCAAATCAGCAAGAATTGCTAATACGCGGTTTTCTGAGCGGGCGACCTCACGCAGCATTTTGACAGTAGTGCTATGGGCATCATGGCTCCCGTGCGAGAAATTGATGCGTGCAACTGTCATGCCAGCAGCAAGCATGCGTCGAATTGTTTCCGGATTGTTGGAAGAAGGACCTATAGTCGCAACAATTTTTGTTCGAGACATAATAATTTAAGCAATAATCGCTTCGGTGGTTTCTTGATCGACTTCGTGAGTCGCAACAATTTTTGTTCGAGACATAATAATTTAAGTATCCAAATCAAATAACACGCACGTAGGCGGTTAGTTGTTCTTAAAGATAAAATCACCGTATACTAAAAAAGGGTGTTATTTTAACACCCTTCATTTTATCTTTATATTGGATTTTACCTGTTATTCCACCATTTCTACAATAATTTGGATTTCTTTGTCACCCAGTTTTGTGGCTGTGAGTTGGACAATATCACCAGCAACAAAGTTGTCTTCTAGCCAGACATGTGCCTGTGGACTGAGCATTAACCGTGCTAAATTGTTGGGTTGCAGCCGCCAGACAGA
>JAGRDI010000393.1:0-8738 GCA_020432765.1 Anaerolineales bacterium
CTAAACATCAATGCAGTGCAGCGTACTGTAGACTTTCCGCCGAATATGGATGGTACATTTTCTTTGCCACCAGAAATACACCTATAAAAAATATGCGTGAAATACGAATTATTACAGCAGACGATCTAGATGCATTTGTCAATTTGACAGCGAATGCATATCCTGGCATTGAACTGACAACGGTTGAGAAAAAGCAGCGCTTCAAAGAACGCTTACAAAGTGTACAGGCAGATAGCCGTGTGCATCTAGTTGGCCTTTTTCAAGCCGGCAAGTTGTTGGGCGGCATGCGTTTATATGATTTCACGATGCAGTTATTGTCGACAAAGGTGTTGGTTGGCGGTGTGGGCGGCGTGGCTGTGGATCTGCTGCATAAAAAAGAAAAGGTCGCCTATGATATGCTGCAATTTTTCTTGCACTATTACCGTGAAAAAGGGGCCAGCCTGACAGCACTATATCCATTCCGACCCGATTTTTATAAAAAGATGGGGTATGGGTATGGTACCAAAATGCAGCGTTATTATATAAAGCCAGCCAGCTTACCGGGTGGCGGCGATAAGACGGTTGTCGCCCGGTTAAATCGAGCTGATAAAGATGCGTTAGCTGCTTGTTATGCACGCTATTTAGCACGCACGAATGGTTTATTTGAGCGATTTGATTCTTTATGGGAGACAGTTTTTCAGGATCCCGCATGGCATACTGTTGGCATCCGCAACGGCTCTCGAATTAGTGGTTATATCGGCTTCAAATTTGAAAGGGATCCGCAGCGATCCTTTTTGGACAATGATATGCTCATAAATGAATGGGTCTATGAGACACCGGCTGATTTTATGGCTTTGTCTACCTTTTTGCATGCGCAAGCTGACCAGATAAACCGTATTATTTTTAACACCCAGGATGAGTATTTTCATTTTCTGCTAGAAGATCCGCGTAATGGCACGGATAAACTTTTAGCGCCCACACTTTACCATGAGAGTAATACACAGGGTGTGGGGCTTATGTACCGTGTAATGGATGTGCCTGGTTTGTTTATGGCGCTGGCTGAACATAATTTTAATGGCCAGACTTGCTGCCTCGAAATTGTGCTAACGGACTCTTTTTTGCCAGAAAATGGGGGCAGTACTGTGATCGTTTTTGAAAACGGCCGTTGCCGCTTAACCCCCAATACCCAACCAGATGTAACAATGCAAATAGATGTTTCTGAATTTTCATCTTTGGTGACTGGAGTGGTACCTTTTAAGGCTTTGTTTGCTTATGGTCTGGCAACGCTTTCTGACCCAGCTTATGTGGATGTTCTTGATCAGCTTTTTGCTGCACCTAAACCGATTTGTTTAACCAGTTTCTAACACCCCCAGATAGGGAACAGGTAGTCGAGAATAGGACTTTAGCGTTTTTCGTTCTTCCAGATTTATCAACTTTCGTTATTAAAATCATGTTTGCTTCCTGAGAGGAAAGTTGACAAATCTAAACACGAGGGATTATGGGGTGGTGACGAGGAAGGCTAGTTCCGTGGGGAAGAGATGGCGCTGGACGCGCCAATTCCGGCCAGCCGCCAACTTTTGGAAATGGGCATCGTAAGTGGCAACCATACCTTTATGACGGCCGCTTAAACTCGCAGCCGGATATGAAATCAATAAATAACGCGCCTGGATTGCATCTAGCAAATGCATGCCGGCTTGTTTATCGATTTGCTCCAGACAAGGCAGCGTTTTGAGGATAAAGGCCAGATCGACTGGTTCTGTGGGAGGATTGTGCAGAATATCCCGCACGGCAGCACGGCCGTTTATACCCACAATACCCATAAATGCGTCTACAAAAGCCATGCCATCCGCATAAATATCATAGGCTTGATAGGTGGTATGTGAATCAAAGGGCATCCATAGCCAAGCCAATGGATTTAACCCACAGGCGAGGTCTACTATGCTTTTTATTGGCGGCAAATCGGCCAGGGTAGTTGTGTAAAAATAATCGAGAATGGGCAGGCGTTCTTGGGTAGAAACGTGCCAGCGCATAATCTCGCAGCAGGTGGCACGCAAGGCTTCAGGATCAGCGGCGTTGGCTGCCAGTAAAGCTAATCCTTTGTCATAGTTGGGGCTGCCATCCAAATAGGCACCGCCAATCTGGTGGAGTTTGTTTTTTGTGGCTTTAACGGCCGTTTTCAGTGACGGCCGTTTTGCCAGTTCAACTACCCCCAACGCACGTACTAAATCTGGGCTGACATGTTTGTACTTGCTGCTGGTTGTGATGGTTGTGGTCAACTTGTCGAGCTGTTGGTTGTTACTCATGGTTATGCTTGTCAGTGAATGTTTGCAAATAAGTTAGCGGCTGATTCTGACCGAAGACGGATGACGGAAATACCGGTCATTTGTCCTCTGTCAAATAGCTAAGTAATCATCTAAAAATAACTTCCCGTTTTGGCTTGTAGTAACCGCTTTAGCGGTCTGGACGGCTAAAGCCGCCACTACGAACTTATTTATGGACAGTTACTAAGTTAAAAATAACGTTTACTCAGATATTTCTGCCCGCAGATTCTGCATCAAGCGTGTCATAAAACGTAAATTGTGGATGGTTGCCAGTCGGAAATAGAGATGATCGTTGAGAGTATAGAGATGATGCAGATAGCCCAATGAATAATGGATGCAGCAGTGGCAATCACAAAATGGGTCCAGCGGACGACTTTTTTTGATATGTTTTTTGTCTTTTATATAGATATAACTGAACCAATCTGAACCCTGCAAGGCGGTGTTGGCCGGGTCTGCGTGGAAGATGAGTAAACGGCCGTTGCGTGCGTCACGCGTGGGTAATGTGCTGTCGAACAGCTCATAGCCCATATGGACACACTGCATGATGCTGGCAGGATGTCCTACACCAAGCGCATGTAGGGTGAATTGGGGCGGTACCAGTTCGCGGGTTAAGGCGAGCATGTCGGTCAGCAAATTGCCATCTGCATCCAGCGGCCAGCCACCATAGCCAAAGCCGTCAAAGCCGATTTCAAGTAGTTCGGCGGCACAGCGGCGGCGTAGTTCGGGATCATTACCACCCTGCACAACTGCGATCAGATACGGCCGTTGCTCACGCTCAACTGTCAAACGCACAAATTCAGCTTTGCAGCGCTGTGCCCACTGTACCGTCCGCTGTACAGATTTTACCTGTTCAGCATGCGGATCATCGACATGTGTGCAATCATCCAGACAAATCACCAAATCGCTGCCATAACTTAATTGTAACTGCACGCTTTTTTCAGGTGTGAGCTTGTAGCGGCGTGTGTTGCCGGCGGGACGAAAGGTCGCGCCGCGCTCGTTGATGCTGCCGGATTTAGGGTTTTGGCGAATGAGCGAATAAATCTGGAAACCACCGGAATCTGTGAAAATCGGCCGTTGCCAGCCAGCCATTTGATGTAAGCCACCCAAAGCCAATATCGTGGAAGAACCCGGCCGCTGCATCAAATGAAACACATTCATTTGCATCGCTTGGATGTGACAAGCAGCCACGTCATGAGCATCGGTCGCACGCACGACACCTTGGGTGCCATCGGGCAAGAACGCTGGCAATTGAATTGTGCCGTGCGGGAGCGTTAGTTTTTGCAGCATAATAGGTGGATTTCTGGGTTACTGAGCACTCAATTGGGAAACAAACTGTTTGTGTGCATCCCCATTCATGGCTTTTTGCAGCGTCGTTAATACCGCAGCCATGTCGCCTTGCAAAAGCGGCACAACTGCCAAAGCAAGCCCGGGGAAATTGCGACTGTGGATGATGCCATCGGCATCAAGCCGCAAAGGTACATACTGGCCTTCTTCTAATACAAACCAGTCAATCTTTTGGTCGTAAACTTGCCAAACCACATATTCTTTTACCCCATTGCGGCGATAAACAGGCAGTTTGTCATATAGATCATATGAAACGCTGCTGGCTGCGATCTCGATGATTAGTTCAGGAGTGCCCTCCACATAATCGTCAGCACTGATGGTTGATTGACCACCGGCCTCTTCAACAAAACGCAGCAAAACATCTGGCTGCACTTCGTTGTCTGCATCCAAACGTACGGTTGCATTGTCAGCTAATTCAATTTGTGGCGTAAAGGCGCAATATTGTGTCAACCAACCTAAGATATAAGCGTGTGGTTTTCCGTGGCTGTAACGTACTGGTGAGGGCATGAAAACAACTCCTTCGATTAGTTCGGCTTTTTTGTCAGGTGGCATGGCGGCGTAGCGGCGCTCAAATTCGATGCGGGTTAAACGATCCCCCATTTCGAGCGGAGGGAGCAATCGAACCGGGCTGGATTTATCTGGGCTAGTTGTTTCAAGAACCTTCACATTCATGTTTGTAACTCCTATCGGATGATGCCAACAGCTGCATCTCCGAGCCAGTCGTGAATGATTGCATTATACAACAAACTGGATACGCATAAAAAAAGCCTGCTGGATTTCCAGCAGGCTTTGAATGTGTTGAATTCGTTTTTTTGAAGTAGTGGGCTATTTGGTGAAACTGATGATGGGGAGACGGTTCCCAAGTCGGAAAATGGTTACTTGACCTGTGGCGATATTGTCATTTTCGTTGGTTTCGTCATCGATATCGTTGTTACTGTCGATTTTGACCCAGTAAGTGTAGGTTCCAACCGCGAGATCTGTCCAGACAACGCTGGCTGCATCACTTTTGCGGCCCCAAGAACAACCGTTTATAGCGCCCTGAACTTCGGGATCAACAACGGCCGTTCCAATTTCGTCTGTCATGGCGGCGTCTGCATAAAAAGTGACTTCAAATGGATCCGTTATACTGGTTGTGCCGGTGTTTGAAAAGTTAACCGAAATAGTTGCATCGGCTGTGGTTGCGGGATAAACCAAATGTCCAGCGACATGTGGTGCGCTGTTGGCCACCAGGTTGACAGAGGTTGGCTGTGCTGCGATATAATTCCGGTATGCATTCCCCATTTGAGTGAGCGCATCCGGATCACCATACACAAAATCGGTATAATTTTGTTTTAGCAAGTTACTCGAACTGCCGGTTGAACCCGGGAAAGTTACCATGCTGAACCAATTCCATTGTTGCACAAGACGATTGCTGTCTTGTGGATATCCTAAAGCGGGGTCTGTCGCTGTGCTCAAGTAGTTTAGCGCATTCTGCATGTATTGTGTCACACGGGCAGCGGTGAAACATTGACCAAATTCATCCATTAGAAAACATTCGGTTGGATTGATGGGATCATCGTAATCCACAAAAGGGTATAGTTGTGAAAATTCGGAAAGAATCAATGGTTTATTTTGTTGCCCGTGGTTTTTCATCCATTGGCGCATGTATTGGACTTGCTGCATAAAAATATCTATGTCATCATGCTCGGCACGGCAATAGACATCTGCTTTGGCACATTCTGTGGCCGGAGGTTGGCCGGCATAGGGCGCTTTGATGGCGATGGCTGGGTCTGTGCCTAATGCGATTTTGCCGTCAGAATAACCGCCGTCCCACGGACGAATTTCTGACAAAATGTAGAGGTGCATATTCCACACATCAACTGGCATGGGTTGGCCGTAAAGGGTTTGATAGGTATCCCAAACGATATCTAAATATTGCAGGCGTCCTGGTGTTATCATGGAGAGGCCCCCGTTGGCGATTTGTGCGGTGGCATCTAAGCCTTTAATGTAATGATAAATGTCGTAATAAGCCTGTGCATACATCTGTGGCATCATGCTGTCTTGGGCAAGGTTGTCCACATCTGGCTCATTACCTACAATCCAAATGTGCCCCGGGTTGTTTATTACGGCCGTTCCCAATCCATCCTCACTGAAATCAAGCGCTGGCGTGACAACATAGGTAGGCAGAAATGTATCGCCGACTCTGTTCTGTCGCAGACGAATTTGTGGATAATGTTCGCTCGCGCTGGGCACTGCCAGCCCCTGTGGCTCCCAGGAAAAATCGATCCACCAACCAGCACCGAGCGTGGGAATCCATTGATTGCTTGACATGGCAGTTAGGTTATTGGCACCATAACGACAATTTATAGGTTGAGTTTCTTGGGCTTGTAGAGTGGGCTTGGGGCTTAACAATGACCATAATCCTAAAAACAGCAGGGATACCATAAAGACAATCATAAAAATTATTTTTGATCGTTGTTGTAGATGTGGTTTATACATTCAGTTTGCCTCAAACTTTTTTGTGACGAAGCACATGAGCTAAATGGTAAAATTGGTTTACTGGACGCCCATAACGTGCTGCCAGCCAAGTTGATTCTGGCCAAAGTGTGCGCCAAATTAACTTGACCATATCGCGTTTACGATCTATTAAACCAAGCAAAAATAGATAGCGCAACCAGCCTGTTCTTAAATCATTTCCGGCTAATATCGATTCAGGACTGATCCATTTGTCAAGTTGTCGGCGGCGCAATTGGGGTGGTTGTAGTTTGTCAATTGCGTCAGGAACTCCGGGTAGACCGATAAGTTGTTCTAATTTTAATAATACGAGCCAAACGGCCGTTCCCACCCGCCATGCTTTGGCTCTTGTGACGACCAACTGCCAATCAATGCGGCGGTGTTGGGCGGTTAAGGCCAGGTCAACGAGGCTGCGTATACCAGCTAAACCGAATTGATGGTTAACGGCCGTATGCACGGCTATGTGAATGACAGCATCCTCTGCTTGCATTTGATAAACCGGAGCCGTTTCGTCTATTGGTTCAATGTGTGCCCACAGTGCATTGTTGTCTATCGCGGCTGTGCGCATCAACCACCAACCCGCAAAGGGTGATAAATGCAGTTCAACCAAATTATGTGACCATTCTGGGCGATAAAAACGAAGTTCGCCATGTGCCAATGTTTGTAATTCTTGTGGCCGCTCTGTTTTGGTATCGATGCAGAAACCGGCTGCTTGCATTAAAGTGACCGCTTCAGAAATATAGACAGGCGGCACCCAAATATCCACATCAGACATGGTGCGATACATTTGGCCGCCGTAAGCTTGCTCAGCCAGCGCGACACCTTTCAGCAAAACAACAGGAATCTTGCCACGAAACTGTTCAATGACCGCAGCCAAATTTGTGAAGTGCAAACTATTTTCCGCTGCCGCCGAAAATAGATCGTCTTGTAATAATTGAGCTAATTGGGGGTGGCCTTGTTGACATTGGCGATAAGCAAAAGGACCTAAACCATGCAGTATTAACCAGTTTGCCAATTGCTGCGTTGATACCGGCCACACAGCTGCTTCTTCCAACCCCACTAAAAAACGCAAAAAAGAACGAGCCGCAGCAACATTTGGCCACGGACTCAAGGCATCTTGCATACAGACCCTCCTTGTAATGAGCGCATAGTTATAAACTATTTGGAAGGCTGTGGCAAAGTTGCCACTGAATTGGATATTTGTGTGTGCCCGTTTTTGTTTTTTCCGGTAAATGGGGAAGGAGCTGGTACTATCATGGGTTGATACTCTGGAATGAGTCGTTTTAGTTCGTGTAAGATGCGCACAGGGTCATTGCGTTCGGCTGCGACGGCCAGAAGATCGATGGATGTATCTAAATTTGCGGGGACAAAACTACTGGCATTACCGGCGATAAAGATTTTTTGGTGTGGTGTACGGTAATATTTTTCACCGGGAACAAATAATTCTTCGTATAATTTTTCGCCGGGACGTAATCCGATCTGCGTGATCTCAATATCAGTACCTTCTTCCAGACCGGATAAGCGAATCAAATCTTTGGCTAAATCAATGATTTTTACAGGCTCCCCCATATCAAGGACAAAAACTTCGCCACCATTACCCAGTACACTTGCTTGTAGAACAAGCTGTACGGCTTCAGGTATGGTCATGAAAAAACGTGTCATTTTGGGATCGGTGATTGTGAGCGGCCCACCCATGGCGATTTGTTTTTTGAAAGTCAGAATGACACTGCCTCGACTGCCCAACACATTGCCAAAGCGGACAGCGACATACGGCCGTCCACTTTGCTTGGCTGCCTGGTGTACCAGGAGTTCTGCTGTGCGTTTGCTGGCCCCCATGACACTGGTCGGATTAACGGCTTTGTCCGTAGATACCATGACAAATTGTTCGACATCAACGGCAAGTGCCGCATTTAATAAATTTCTGGTACCGAGAACATTATTCGTAATTGCTTCAGCCGGGTTTTTTTCCATCAACGGCACATGTTTATGTGCGGCCGTATGGAATATGATGTGCGGCCGATATTGTTTGAGGAGTGTCATGATCCGATCTGGAAAGCGGACATCAGCAATTAGGGGTGTTATTTTGGGTCCTTTGAGGCCCATGTTTTGTAGTTTTTGACTGATCTCAAAAATCGAATTCTCACCATGTCCTAAAATGATCAGTTCGCTGGGGCCACAAAAAAGTAATTGGCGGCAGAGTTCGCCGCCGATAGAACCACCACCACCGGTAATGAGTACACGTTTGCCTGCGACCCGTGCGCGTACCGCTTGGAAATCTGTTTGGACCGGATCACGGCGTAATAAGTCTTCGATTTGTACTTTACGCAGTTGGTTATAACGGATACGGCCGTGCATGATTTCGTGTATGCTGGGCACAATCATAGTTTCGACACCCAACAATTCGCAGGTACCGGTAATCTCGCGAATGACATCACCCGCTGCGGTCGGCATGGCCAGAATAACCTGGTCGATACCATTTGTAGTTACCAATTGGGGGATATCTTTGCGCATGCCGACAACGGGCAATCCGCGCAAACGCAAACCTTGTTTGTCAGGGTCATCGTCCACAAATGCGACCGGATGCATGCCGAGTTGGGGATA
>JAGRDI010000393.1:8818-20585 GCA_020432765.1 Anaerolineales bacterium
CGTACATGCAGCCCCCAATAGCGCACACTAAAACGTGTGCTGCCAACAGCCAATAATACTAACAACGCATCAATAATAAGTACTGAGCGTACGAAGTAGAGGTTGAGTAAAGTTAAGCTGAATAAAATGAAGATCGTGAGGATGGCTGTCGATACCAGCACGGCTAAGGTGATTTGTCCCAGCTCATCCACACTTGCATATTGCCAATAGCGTGAATAAAGGCCGAATCCACGAAAAACAATCAGCCGTATGATTAAAGCGGTCAATGTATAAATAATCAGACCAGACCAGTATATCCTTGGAAGATACATTGTATCTAGGCGCAGCATCATAGTTGTTGTCGGTAAAAGCAGCAGTGCTAATATGTCCAACAAAAAAAAGTGACGATTCCGCAAACCCAAAAATTTTCGACTTAAGCCTAGCATAATAATCGAATCCTACTTTATCTTTTTTCGTATTGGGTAAATTGATGCTGCATGCTAGATTCTTTATAGAGTACAAAACGCCATAATGCAACACATAAAAGCGGTATCCAAATCAATAAGATAAAAATGCTCCCTGGTAGATCAAGAACCAAAGCCAATGCTGAGATAAGTCCACAGAAAGCTAATCCGATATACAAAAGGGCGACGACGTGATGGGGATAACCATTAATGACTAAACGTTGATACAGATGCGAACGGTGTGCAGTCCAAACTTTCTCGCCATTCAATAATCGTCGCGAAATGGTAAAAACTGTATCAAAAAGAAACGGCCAGACTAGTAAAATGCCAATAAAGAAAACGGTTAAGGCATTGGATTGTTCCTGGTTCGGTAAAAAAAAGAGTGCAAGAAGCGGCATTACAGCAAAGGCGTATCCTAAATAAGCGCTGCCAACATCGCCCATAAAAATACGAGCCGGATGCCAATTGTGACCCAAGAATCCCAGGCTGCTTGCGGCTAAGATCACCCCAAAAATTGTAATCATAGGCACATGTAAATACCATCCAATTAAGGCCCAACCAAGACCGGCTACGACGGCGACACCACCAGCAAGTCCGTCAATGCCATCCATGAAATTATATGCATTAATCAGGCCGACAACCCAAATGATTGTGAGGGGAATCCCCAACCAGCCAAGGTTTGTTGAGTTGACAAAAGGGAGGGTAACCTGTCGCCAAGAAGCAAGCGCTATAACCACTAAAATTGCTGCAAAAATATGTGTGGCAAAACGCACTCGGTTGGATAACGGCCGTATATCATCCCGCCAACTCACAATTGCAACACAAAACCCGCCAAGAACAAGCAAACCCACTGGTAACATATCTTCAGGCTGATATAGCAGCGTAAACAGCATGATGCCACTTAAAGAAAGCAAAACAATAATCATGCCGCCACCACGCGGTATTGGTTGGGAGTGTGAGCTGCGTTCGTTTGGGATGTCCAACATGAGTTGCTGGTGCTTTAACAGGCGTAACAGCATCCCAATCCCCAAATATGAACTTAAAGCAGCGAGTGCCATTATTAATATCAAAATATTCCTACACGTTCCTATATGGTGTACTTGGAACCATCACTAACAAGAATCCACTAAGTTAAAGTATCACCTTGTAGACTTACATGATATATTACAAGAGTCCCATTTCTTCTAATTCGATCCGTAACCCTACAGCCAATGATTTGGGTGCAAATCCAAAATCAGTAGATGCTTGTGCGTGTGAAAAAGATTTATCTTCATTTAAGCGCCGAATTTGTTCTGCTTTTAGAGGTATGGGTAAGGATGCTTTTTCTAGCACGGTTAACCCGGCAACAAATGGTTTTGTCGGCAGATGAAGCAAACGTACATGCTTTTTTAGGAGGGAACAAATGGTTTCTATCAAATGATTGTAAGTTGCTACTGTACCTCCTGAGATATTATAGGCTTTGCGTTTTGTGTGCGGGGCATGGATCACATTTGTGATAGCAGAGGCAACATCCCCCACAAAGATGGGTTGTTGTAACGAGTTGCCGTTCCCAAAAATTGGTATAAGCGGCCATTTCTGCAAGTAGTTAATTAGACGGCAGATATTACGATCACGTGAGCTGCCATAAATCATCGTTGGACGTAGTATTGTATAAGCCAGGTCACTTTGTTGGATAGCGTTCTCGGCGGCAATGCGGGCTTTCTTTGAGGATGCGTTGAGTGATGTAAACAGAGCTGTCGTGCTTATGAAGATCGCTCTTTGAATGCCCGTTGCTTCAGCTGCTTTTAGAATTAATGGCGCATGTCCAAAACCAATCGAAGCAATATTAACAAGACAATCAACCCCTTCCATCGCCGCCACAATTGAATCGTAACTGTCTAGATCGCCATAAACCAACTCGACTTTGTTTACTGGCAGCTTACTTAAGTCGCTAGATTGGCGTACTAGACAACGAACTATGTTGGCTTGCTTTAGCAACAAAGGGACGGTATATGAACCAGTAAAACCAGTTGCACCGGTTACAAGGATTTTCCGCATCATTTTTTCATTTGGGTCACTGCACTTTCGAGAACATCAATGTATTTAAGTGCTAATTGTTGGCGCGAGTAATGGTTGCTGACATACTTTCGACCATTCTGACCTAAATCTTCGCATAGGTTTGGTTGTTGATATAACGCCAGAATGGCATCGGCGATGGCTTGGCTATCTTCTGGCGGAACGACAAGTGCACCACCTGATGCTTGCAAGATATTTGCCGGTTCACCACGAACGCTGCCGATAATTGGACGCGCCATCGACATGATCTCGAACATTTTTGAGGGGATGAATGTGTCAAAAAGCGGAATGTCACGTAATGGTATCAAACATACATCAGCCAAGGCGTAGAAATCTTTGACTTCTTCTTTAGTCACAGAATCATGAAATGTGACATTGGATAAGCCTAATTGCTGTGTGCGTTGAATTAACATTTCTTTTTCGGCACCAGCGCCTACGAAAAGAAATTGGATATTGGGTGTAGTTTGTAAGAGCGCTGCACTGTCGAGAATATGGCTTAAAGCTTGCGAGATGCCATGCGCCCCAATGTATAAAACCACAAAACGATCCGTAAGATTTAGTTTCTGACGTAAAGTGGGAGAAGCTGGCGATGGCTGCCAATAGTTAATATCGGCTCCATTTGGGATCGTGTAGATTTTTTCTGCTGGTATACCGCGTGCGATTAAATTTTCGCGAAACGCATTTGTGACGGTTACTATTTTTGTGGCGCGTTTGTACATCCACATTTCCCATCTCTCAAGCATTGCAATGATTTGGCGATTTTTGAGCACGCCAAGTTCGACAAATATGGCTGGCCATAAATCTCTGACTTCCATAATAAAAGGTATCTTTTCTTTTTGTGCCAAACCAATAGCACCCATTGCAGCAAAGAAAGTGGGTGATGTGCCAATGACGACATCTGTATTGGCGACTTGTTTTTTGCTGGAAAGCGCTGCGCTTAGCCAAAAGGATATATGTCCCAACGTTTTTTTGATGAAACCTTTGTTAGCAGTAATGTAAGACCAATTGCGATGGACATGGATGTCGTCGATATTCTCATACATATAACGTGATAGTGTATATCCAGGATAGAGTTGTCCGGTGGGGTGATTTGGGAAGCACGTGACTACTGAGACATGATGGTTTGCATGCAGCCATTGTTGTGACAGATCATATATTCTGGCGGATGGTGCGCCGATTTCTGGTGAGAAGTAATGCGAATAGTAGGTGATATTCATAAGACCTGTGGTGGTGTATCGTGGCGCAGGATTAAGCTTTGCTGCTGCCCACGATGATTGGTTGTGATTATGGCTGCTTTTTGTGTTGTTTCTATTTTTACAGATGCGGGTTCGGTACGGCTTAACACATAACCGAACCGTAAAGGTAACTGCCCTTGTGTGTGTATTTCAAGCGTATTGTTGGCTGTTTTTTTGCCAAACGCTTCTGAATACCATCCCTGTGGATTAGGTTCAAGTTGCCCTTGAAGCCAGGCGGTGGTTTGAGAACCAAAACAGGACAGCCAAAAAGGTTGGGTTGAACCAGTGATCTGCCAGGAAGAACGGCCGTTTCTGTGTGCTGTGATATTTGGATGTAAGTGTATAAAACTGGTCGCATTGGTTGTGCCAGTGCCCCACAGTTCATCTACCCACAACCAATATTGCGATAAGTGCCAATAAATCGTTCGTCGATGGATTACGGCCGGGGAGAGACGACGATAACCGTTGTGTTCAGCTTGCATGAGTTGATACTGTTCACTGAATTGATGTGTTAAGAGCTTTGTTTGTGCGCGGCGGGCAACGCGAAAGCTGCCCCAAACTTCAGATTGATTTTGTTCGGCTACTGCAACGGTATTATGGGCCGGGGTGGAGCGGAAATAATTGCGCCAGAGACCGGCTGTGTATTCATAGACACCTGAATCCACAATGAAGCGCTTGCTGTTTATTGTAAGCTCATAGGAGAGGGCGTCAGCGTGGGCGTGGGCAGGCAAGTAATCGGGACAGACTTTGCCTACATCCACGATTAGGTAATCTTGTTTTTGCTTATCGCGCATGACGATATAGCCACTATCCGGCAGCCAACGTGAGGAATGTTCTGGTTTATGCACGGGCCATTCGTTCTGTTTTTGCCAGCCTGCACAGCCCCACAGGAGCATTGAGTAAAGGCCAAAAACTGCGTCTGTTTTATATTTGGGGTCGTCGAGGAATAATGCAACCGAGGTTAATAACTCTTGGGGCGAGGCAAGCATTGTCTGTCTGGCTGTATCTTTTAAGAGCGGGACGTTACCATCGGGTGAGATGATTTTTAGGAGGTAGTCGGCCATTTGTTGAACGGCCGTTTTTAACCAATATGGTACTGCTTGCTGATTACGTTGTAAAAAGAGCCCGATTTCCAGATAATCTTTGAGAATGACAAGATGATAACCTGGTGTGCGCTCAAAATGACCACCGTCAGGCAAAATCTGTGCGGCCGTTTCTCTCTCCAGCAGTTCGAGCGCACGCTGCCGCCAACGTTGTGGCTCTTCGCCAGCAAAAACGGTACCGGCCCAGATCAAGGCACGCAAATTCTCAATCAGATGATTGCCGCGCACATCCAGCTCTAAGTCGCTGAAAAGCATTTTTGCTTGTCCATAAAGGCTGGACAAAAGTGTATTCAGGAATTTTGTTGCATGGGGTTCTGTGCGCAAAGCATGGACAGCATGCAGCCAATTGACCGTGCGCAAGGAAATTGTATACGGATGCCAGCCATCACCTGCATAACGCCCATTTTCTGCAATCCATGAAAGTGCTAATTTTTGAAATGTGGGCAAAGCATCATTTTCAGGTTGAACCGCTTGCCAGACGAGCAGTTGGGTCACGTAATCGAAATAATGCAGATGGTAGCGCCATAGATGGCTCAGTTTTGGGTTGTGCCATTGGGGAGCCGCATCAAAAGCGACTTCATTATTCAAGAACTGGAAACAGCCTTGGGCGATTGCCGTCGCCTGTTGGACAGCGGGTGCTGTGAAGGCTTGCCAGTTGGGGTTTTGTTGCAGGTCGGAGAGACCAAGGTATAGTGGCTCAAAATTCACTAGCGTCCAAGTTTGGCAGTGTGGGATCGGTTTGTCTTGCCACTGCCACCAACGTTTGCGCAACAAGCGTTTTGCACGATACCAGAACTGCGATAGAGAGAGATAACGTGCTGTGTGGAAGAAAAGGCGTCCTTGCGCCAAACTTTTCATGCTAATGGGTTACGCTGCAAGTATTTTTGCAATACGTTTCCCAGCCTGACCGTCCCAAAGCGGTGGAATTTGACCGGACTTGTGGCTGCCGGCTAATATTTTTTCTACTGATAAACGCAGCAAGGCCATATCCTGTCCAACGAGTTGGTTCGTTCCGATTTCAATTGTAATCGGCCGTTCTGTATTTTCGCGGACGGTGAGACAAGGGACACCTAAATAGGTGCTTTCTTCTTGAATTCCGCCCGAATCGGTGATGATCACGGCCGCATGTTTTTGCATGGCCAAAAAATCTAAATAACCCAGCGGTTCAATAAATTGGATATGTGTGGTCAAGTGGCCAAGGTCATGTTCCGCGATCTTATGGTGCGTACGTGGATGAACTGGAAATATCAATGGCAGCCGCTCACCGATATTATTTAATGCAGTCAATATTTTGCGCAGCATGTCCAGGTCATCTACATTAGAAGGTCGGTGGAGGGTAATCAAACCATATTGCTGCAAAGCATAGCTGCTTTGTAAATCCGGCCAGCGAGTTTCTGCAGCGGGCAAAAGCCGGATTAAGGTATCGATCATGACGTTGCCAACTAAATGGATTTTTTGGGCAGGTACGCCTTCGTGTAATAGGTTTTTGTCGCCGTCTGCTGAGGGTGTGAAAAGCTTGGCGGCGATTTGATCCGTAATCAGGCGGTTGATTTCTTCGGGCATGCGCCGGTCGAAAGAGCGTAAACCGGCCTCGACATGTGCGACCGGAATGCCTAGTTTTGTGGAGACCAATGCGGTGGCTATGGTAGAGTTGACATCACCGTAAACCAGGACCCAATCAGGACGTGTTTCCAAAACAATTTGTTCAAAGCGCTGCATGATTCCAGCCGTTTGCACAGCATGGGAGGCAGAGCCAACTTCTAGATTAATGTCTGGCTCTGGCAAACCTAATTCTTTGAAAAACACAGCGGACATGTTGGCATCATAATGTTGCCCGGTATGTACAAGCATTTGCTGCACATGGGGATATGGTTTTAGTGCGTCCATAACGGGAGCGGCTTTCATGAAGTTTGGCCGAGCGCCAACGATATGCATGATGAGCATGGGATTGTCTAGTCCTTGTCGTAGAGGTTAATTGGTTCGATTTGGCGAGCAACGGCCGTTTGTAGGCTATATTGTGCGGCGAAGGCGGCTTTGGTTGTGGTGATAATGCTCTCAAAAGGCATGGGATGTTGAATTTTGCCGCATAGATAATCACGCCACACAGCCCATTCAGCTTGATGGCCTTTGTCTTGGCGTAAACGGGCGGTGCGTTTGACACGTTTTTTGCCTTGTTGGATGTGTAAGGTGCGATAATTATCCATACGTGCCGCCAGACCACCGCCGAATAGTTCTAACATTTCTTTGCTAAACCCCTTATCACCATTGGCTGCATAGGTTAAGGTGCCAATGGAGCCATTGGCAAATTCCAGCGTAATGACAAAATTATCTTGACTATATTTTCCGCTGTCTGGCAGCGCAACGGCCGTTACCCGCTGGGGTGCAGCATTTGCCAAATATATCAGCAAATCAATAAAGTGGATGCCTTCACCTAACAAGCGACCACCGCCTTGCGTGACGTCTTGCGTCCAATGATCGTGGGGAATAAAGCCTGCATTGACGCGATAGTGCAGCATGAGGGGTTCAGAGATGGTTTGCAGGTGTTCTTTTAACTCGATGATATAAGGGGCAAAGCGGCGATTAAAGCCAACCATGAGTTGAGGCGGCCGTTTCTGTTGTCTAGTTTGTTGATAGGCAGCCACAATCTTTTGCAGTTCGCTTTCTGTCAGGCAAAGTGGCTTTTCGACAAATATATGTTTGCCGGCATTCAGACCCGCAATGACTTGCTCGGCATGTAAATGATGCCGGGTTAAAAGTGCGACCGTGTTAATATCCGGATTCGCGAATAATTCTCGACTGTCTGTTGTGCAATAATCAAAATGAAAACGATCGGCCGTTGTGCGGGCGCTGATACCCCCATTGCTGGCAATACCGACCAGTTGAATATCCTCTAAATCTTTAATCGCCGGCAGCAGCGTGGCATTCGGAAACAAACCCGCGCCCAAAACCCCTAACCGTATTTGTTGTAAATTTTCCGCGTGGTTATCTGGAACTATTTTCTGGCTCTTAGCATTCAGAACGATCTTGTTACTTAGATCGGAATGTTTTGGATAGGTTAACAACACGCCTAAAAAGGATTCACCGCTTTTGCCGGTTATCAAATCATATGCTTGTGTGGCGTCTGCGATTGGAAAACGATGCGTGATGAGCGGTTGAACAGCCGTATTATCGCTGGCGACCATTTGAACAAAGGCTTGCATATTGCGTTGTTCTGTCCAGCGCACGTAAGCATAGGGATAATCACGCCCTTTTTCTTCATAGTCTGGGTCGTAACGGCCAGGACCATAGGAGCTGGAAATGCGGAAGTCTAGCTCTTTTTCGTAATATATTTTGCGTGGAATGTGCATACCGACGGCACCGACGGCAACGACAATGCCCTTGCGGCGGGCGATGCTGCCAGCCAGTTCAACTGGTTGATTGCTTTTGGTGTCGGCGGTGATTAACACGGCGTCAACGCCATGGCCTTGGGTGTATTGTGTGCCAAGCGATTCAAGTTCAGAGGCAGCGGCCGTTGCTGCATCCGCACCCAACTGCCGCGCCAAATCTACCCGATCGGCACGAATATCCATGCCAATCACGCGGCAGCCGGCCGTCTTGAGCATCTGGACTGTCAATTGACCCAGCAAGCCCAAGCCAATAACCGCCACAACCTCGCCCAGCTTGGCTTCAGACAGCCTGATGCCTTGCAGAGCAATCGCGGCTAACGTGGTGAATGCGGCCGTTTCAAAATCCACATTATCTGGCAAAGTTACGACCAGGTTTTTGGGCACAGCTACCACTTCTGCATGCACAGCGTAACCGCTGCCCGCACAGGCAACACGGTCGCCGACAAAAATACCTTCAACATCATGGCCAACTGCGAGCACTGTGCCCGCACAGGCATAACCCAGCGCCATTGGTTGTTCCAGACGGTTTTGTACTGCGTCCCAGGTCGCCAACACCCCTTCACTTTGTGCTTTACCCAACGTTTGGCGCACCAAATCGGGCCGCGCCCGCGCTTTTTCCAGCAGGTTCTTTTCAGCAAAATCAACCACCATACGCTCAGTACCCGCCGAAACCAACGACGCAGCCACCTGAACTAAAACCTTGCCACGGCCACCTTGCGGTACAGGCACATCGGCAACCACCGCTTCGCCAGTGCGAATATATTGTAATAATTGTTTCATAAGTTTTTTGACAAACCGCTTTTTAGCGGTTATTGATACGCTTGTTTTAGTTGGCCTTCCGGTATATCTGACACAACAAAACGGAGTTTACCGGTCTTGGAACGTGCTAGAGCTGCCACATATTCAATTTCTATTTCAGTATCATTTCCAGTGCGTCTGCGTATTGACTGCAATAATTCAGTTTCATCTTGGTCACTGTAAGCAGTGCTGCGTACGATGCGGATAATGATTTGACCGATTTCTCTTTGATAGATTTGAGCCTCGCGCACGTTAACTGAATCTTTGAAGATGTGATCCATGCGCCCTAGACGGGCTCCGTTTTTCAAAATCACATAATCTTCTGCACGGCCGTCAACACTGCCAACAATGCGTCCTGGTCTGGCGCAGGGACAGGTGGAATCCGCTAATGTTACCAAATCCTGTATATCATAGCGCAAAAGTGGTGTTGCCGGATTGGAGAAATTGGTGCCAATAACTTTATATCCAGGCCCATTTGGGTTTGGAAGAAATTCTACGGCCGCAAAATCCTCGTCTACATGCAGACGGCCGTATTCACATTCAGAGAAATTCGCCACGGCTTCAGCCATTCCATAATGCTGACGAGGACTTACACCAAATGCCCGCTGCATCAACTCGATCTGCTGCGGCAATAAATTTTCTGCTCCAATGGTAATCCACTGGATGCGATAACCCAGTTCAAGCCCATTTTCCAGCATGAAACTTGCGAGCAAAGCTAACAATGAAGGGTATCCATGTAACCATGGCGGCCGACTGCGGCGCAGCTCATTGACATATAAAATCATATTGTCTGGGCGCATATGATAGGCGCTAAAAAGAATCTGCCTTCCCGGATAATTGTAGCGCCAAAAGGGAGGACGATTTTGCGGCAGCGGAACCACGGAGCGGCCGCCGAAGTAACCACACCAGGCATTTGTTTGAAGACCGTGCCAACGTCGATAGCGCCACCAAATAGCCCACTGCTCCTGACTGGCCTGTGTGGTTGTGGCAAAGCGTAACCCGCCGCCTGTTGTGCCGCTGGTATGGGCAATGATTTGTTTGTTGTCTGGAATTGCTGTAGAGACAAATTTAGTATACTGTTTCTGGACTTCTTCTTTCGTGAGAATGGGTAATTTACCCAAATCCTCAAGTGTCTTGATTTCTTCAGGCAAAATGCCGGTTTTCTGAAAATGATCGCGATAGAATGGCACTGTTTCATACGCATGTTGGATGAAAGCATGCAAGCGCTTATCACGGTATTGTTTGGTTTTTTCCACTGACCAAAAAGTTCTATGTTCTGCCGCATCTAGAAAAGAATAGAATTGTTTACCATACCTGCTTTGCTGAATTCTCCAACCTTGTAGGCTGCATAATGTGTTCTGGACGGTGGGCGGCATTTTTAGATATAAAGTTTCAAGGGATGTCATATGATTCCTCGCGTATAGAAGATCTTTCAATATGACCTATCCAACCAAAATGTGGTTTAAATTTTAACGTAGAGTCATCGGGAATATCTGGTAAAATGCCGTTCCATGCTGGTTTGTTACTTAAAAGTGTTACATCGCGCCAATTCCATTGAGCCAGTGGGAAATGGTCACAGAGAAATGCTTGCCTGACGATCGGAATATTTTCGGGGTCGAATCCCATCAAATATGCACAGGCAGCATCAACGCTGGCAGGATGTATGCCAAATACAATGATGCCCGCAGGAACAGGGTCTGGATTCATGGGGCCACGTCCTTCACCTGCCAGGATTCCATCTACGAGGACGTAATGGCGTTTTTGGGAGAGGGGTTCTTCAGATCGAAATGTCCCGTCAGGATTGCCGTATAAAACAATCTTGTTTAGATCCAAACACATACGCCACACAGTATCATTCCCCCACCAATTGCCGCTGCGGACAATATCTTCGGTATCTCCATATAAATGTGAGCCAAGACGACGGGCAAACCGATGAATTTGAGGCCCTAAACCTGGGATATTCAGGGAGAACCAACGAAAAACAGGTACGATTGATCTTTCTGAGCGGTCTTTCATATCCAGAAACGGCCGTTCATCACCGCCTGTACTGGGATCCCCTTCGGTATGGTGTGGAAGCCAGTTCTTGTCTCCATTAATACCGACCAGATTTTTCAGACTTACCGTTATGCCCGCCTTTTTATGTGTTTTAAGTTTTGGTAAACTAAATATGACATCTGCATGCACGGCCGTTCCCGCAATAAGATATTCATGTCGACCTCCACTATGATGATAGTTAACTTCACCTGCATCATAATCGGCCCCATAATAATGACCTTCGCCAGAATGTTCGGCGAATTCGCTCTTAGACCCTAGATCAAATGAAATATATCCATGCGGATCCCCCGATAATTTGTTGCGTGCAACGATCACATCCCCTTGATTAACCCACTCTTCCTTACGAAGATCGACGATCTCAAAATCAAGCCCTAAAGAAGCATAAAATTCGCTTAACTCATTTAGACCAAGCAGCTTTGCTATTGTACTGAAGGATGAGTCAGTTTGTGGAGCATCACCTAAAATGACCTTTCCCTCTCCTTGTAAGGCTTTCCAAACGTAATCAGCGACTGCTCGGATAATGCTCCCATGAGTGAGTACATACGTCCAGCCTACCGGATCGCGGGGATGGGTCTCTTTGACTAAATTAGGTTTTAATAAAACAGTTTCGCCGGGCTTAATCAATTCTTTCAGCGGATTCCAATCAGCTGTGCCGTAATTAGCGACATCTAAACCTGCCAGATTAAAGGCCT
>JAGRDI010000394.1 GCA_020432765.1 Anaerolineales bacterium
TATGCATTGACCAAATGTCTCACGATTAAAACTGTATTGTGTAATCTCAGGATAACTAGTTTCTTGTGATTATCAGATAATTGATCCGCACGAAAGCCTTTCTGTGATGTCTGGTTTGATGATGACACAGATTGCTTTCAAGCGGATTATTTTTCAAAAGGAAGTGTTTATACTGGAACAAGAACATGAGAATGTTACGTCCATATACGCATATGCCAGTATCCACGATTGCTTCGGTTCCCAATTTGCGTGATTTGGGAGGCCATAGGGGAGAAAACGGCCGTTCCATTCGCAAGGGTCTTCTTTACCGTTCAGAGCAACTCGGTCACATCACCGATGCCGACATGGCTGTTTTTAACAGTCTGGGATTAAAGAAAATTTATGATTTACGCACAGCCGATGAACGGGCAGCGTTAGCCGATCGGGTTCCTGATGGCGCTGTCGATTTTGTAGTCGATGTGTTGGCTGACCATTCAGGTGCTGGCCCGGCACAGCTGCTGCACTTACTGGAAGACCCCAAAGCAGCCAATGCCCAATTTGGCGATGGTAAAATTGCCCATGTTTTTGCCAACAGTTATCGTGAACTCATCAACTTGCCTAGCGCCCACAAAGGGTTTGCCCTCATGTTTAATGAATTAGCAGACGCTGATAATCTGCCTGCCTTGTTTCACTGCACCACCGGCAAAGATCGTACCGGTTGGGCCGCCGCCTCTCTGTTGACCTTATGTGGCGTGTCTGATGCAGATGTGATGAAGGATTATCTACTCAGTAACGACTTCATTCTGCCTGAATACCAACCGATGATCGATAAATATGTGGCGCTTGGCGTTGAAAAAGAGATATTGCTCTCTATTTTGGGTGTGCGCCAGGAATATTTGGAAGCATCTTTTCAGGAAATGCGTGATCAGTTTGGTGATATTGAGACATACTTTAGTGCGGGATTGGGCATTGACTTGGCCGGACAGAAAGCATTGTGTGAGCAATTTTTAGAGCAGACACTATGATATTAACTGGGTTTCTCACTGTTATTGCCCAGTTATTGGGGTTGCTGTTTATTGTAACCAGCATGTTGGCTATGGGCATGAGTTTAACTACTGCCCAAATCATTGAACCACTGAAGAATGTGCGCCTCGTCATCCTGGCATTGTTGGCGAATTTTGTGCTGATTCCGCTGCTGGCCTATGTCATTATCCTGGTCAAGATGATTTATTGGTTTTAGCTGTCACAGTGTGCATTGACTAAATGTCACATAACTAGAACAATGCATTTCATAATCACAAGCTAACCTAGCTCTTGAACTCTTGTGACTATCTTTTTAACAATTCGCCCGCATTTGTTGTTTACATCAAGTTAGCCTTCGGGTGATTTACTTTTTAACAGTGATTTACTTTTTAACAATGGAGAATTTAAAATGGATCAAAAACATAAAGATGTAACCGCTATCGTCGAAGCTGACGAGATCGAAGCTTTATTTGTGCAGACCGCACACGGCATGAGCTTTGAGAACGGCAAACTCACCCTGCACACGCTGGCCCCTACTACCCTGTTCTTCTCCGATCGTCCTGATCGGGTCACCGGTCATATCACATCACAGGAGTTCGTCGATTCATGGGACAAAGGCACAGACAGTTTCGCCTCCAATGCACCCAATGCGGTGTTGTCTATCTTCCATGAAGATAGCGTTAATGATATCGTTGTCGAACTGTTCAATCCGGTACTGGACGGCAATCAACTTGTCTATACAATCGAAATTCTCGATGGTGAAATGCCGGCGAGCGGTGGCGCCAGCGCCCTATTCATCGACACAATTGGTCGGCCGCTCTCGCCAGTCTCAGCAGCCGGCATGCACCGACGGGATAGACGCGATGATCGCCGCGATCGACGCCGCCGATAAGGATGAGTGCAGACGACCCTAGAGAATAAAATTGTAACATGGTTACACTGAAGGGGAATTGCAGGCTGCAATTCCGCCACTCATTTTAGGAGAACGAATATGAGTAAAGAACGGAATATTGTCATTATTGCTGGTTATCAGAATACCGATCTGGCGTCAGCAAACTTTGACGAACTGACACAATTAGCAAAGCGCAAAAAGATCAAAACGGATGGTATGATCCTTGTGCAAAAAAATACGGAAGGCAAGGTCATTATTGATGAAACCGGCGATCATCTGGGCCGTAAGGGTATGGGCTGGGGTGGTGGTGTCGGCGTCCTTGTTGGGCTGGCTGCGCCGCCAATGTTGGCTTCTGTTGTTGTGGGGGCTGCAGCTGGTGCTGTGGTGGGCAAGTTTGCCAAGCATAAAGTTGAAAGCGGTGTCGAGAGTGGACTCGGCGAGAACCTCAAACCGGGCACGGCCGTTATTCTCATTATGGTGCGCGAAGAAGACCGTTTAGCAGCAGAACAGGCGATGGCCGGCTCACCGGCCAAGTCAGTTGCTGTCATTGATGACGGCGGCCTTAAAGCAGCCCTCGCTGAAGCGGGTGGCAAATTCATTCAGGATCGCACCGTGCTGCCAATCCCAGATCGCACTTTTGGCGGCGTTGCCGGACGTACCCTGCGTGATTCTGTGGCTGACTGGTCGATGATTCCGGGACCGAAAGCACCGGAAGATGCACCGAACGTCCTGCTAGTCATCATCGATGACGCGGGTTTTGGCGGGCCGACTTCTTTCGGTGGCCCGATCAATACACCTGCCTTTGATCGCGTGCAAGCAATGGGGCTGACCTATAATCGATTGCATGTAACGGCCGTTTGTTCCCCCACCCGCGCCGCCTTACTCACCGGTCGTAACCAGCACCGCGTCGGCATGGGTTCTATAGCTGAATATCCCGGCCCATTCCCTGGCTACAGCGCAGCCCGGCCGCGTAGTTGCACCGCTTTTCCACGTATCCTTAAAGAAAACGGCTACGTCACTGGCGGTTTTGGCAAGTGGCACCTCACTCCCGACAATGTACAGGGTGCAGCCGGCCCCTTCGACCACTGGCCAAAATCGTGGGGATTCGACCATTGGTGGGGCTTTCTAAGCGGTGCTGCCGGTCAATATGACCCGATCATCACCCAAGATGACTGGACATTAGGCGTGCCCGAAGGCAAGGACGGCAAGTCGTATTACTTCCCAGATGACATCACCGACAAAGCCATCGAATGGCTGCATGCCGTGAGGGCACAAGACGCCAACAAACCATGGATGATGTTCTACTCGACTGGTTGCAGCCACGCGCCACATCATGTCGGCAAAGAATGGGCCGATAAGTATAAGGGTAAATTCGATCAGGGCTGGGACGAACTACGCGTCGAGATTTTCGAACGCCAAAAACAACTCGGTATCATCCCGCAAGACACAAAACTAACCGAACGTCCCGATCTGTTCCCGGCCTGGGACACACTCAGTGACGCTCAGAAGAAGCTCTACATACGGCAGGTTGAAGTCTTTGCTGGTTTCTCAGAGAACGCAGACTGGAACGTAGGGCGTTTACTCGATTCCATCGAAGAGATGGGTGATCTTGACAACACACTGATCATCTACATTTGGGGTGACAACGGTGCCAGTATGGAAGGCACAACTACCGGTTCGTTCAACGAGATGACCTTTCTTAACGGTATTGTACTCGAGGCCGAACAGCAGTTAGACCTGATCGAGCAGTACGGAGGTATCGAAGCGCTGGGCAGTGAACACACAGCACCTCACTTTGCCGCCGCTTGGGCACATGCCATGAACACCCCCTTCCAATGGGGCAAGCAGACCGCCAGCCATCTGGGCGGCACACGTGATCCGATGGTGATTGCCTGGCCAAACCGGGTCAAAGCAGACAAAACACCTCGTTCGCAGTTTACACACGTCATTGATGTTGGCCCGACCATCTTGGAAGCAGTTGGCATTCCTGAACCAAAAATGGTCGATGGCATTTCGCAAGAACCAATGGACGGAACCAGTTTCAAATATACGTTCGATGAAGCTGCTGCAGTTGAACGTCACACCATGCAATATTTTGAGATGCTTGGCAGCCGGGCGATGTATAAGGATGGTTGGTGGGCTGCCTCACGACCTGACCGTATTCCATGGGATTTATCACCTACTACCTTAGCTAAATTCGGTCCTGATGCTGACTGGGACCCCGATCGAGATGTGGGCTGGGAACTTTACGATCTGAGCAAGGATTTCTCACAAGCACACAACATTGCTGATCTGCACCCGGATAAGGTTAAGGAGCTGCAAGAGCTGTGGTGGCAAGAAGCAGAACGCAACCGCGTGCTGCCGTTGATGGCTGGGTTATCGGTCATTTATGGCATTCTACCTCCACTGCCAACAGTTACCCGCTTCACCTTTATGGGTGATGTGCAAAATGTGCAGCGTGGCATGACACCACGTGTTCAGGGGCGATCATACGCTATCGAAGGTGAACTACATGTGCCTGAAGGTGGTGCCGAAGGTGTCATCGTTGCTAACTCAGACTTCACTGGTGGCTATTCGCTGTGGGTTGATGAACAGGGTTTATTGCATCACACCTATTCACTTCTGGGGGTTGAGGTCTATCGGCAGGTCTCTACCGAGCCAATTCCTACTGGTGATGTGACTGTCAAGATGTTGTTCGAGAGTGACGAGCCCAAGCCGGGTTCTGGCGGACGGGTAACTCTTTGGGCAAATGACATGCAGATCGGCGCAGGACGACTCGACCAAACCGTGCCGATTGCCTTCACGTCTTATGCAGGTATGGATGTCGGCCGTGACAATGGTGGCGTGGTAGACCTAAATTATGAGGAAAAAGCGCCCTATGCTTTCACAGGTACGGTCAAGAAGGTAGTTTTTGACCTGAAGCCAACACACCATGAGGCCGAAACTTCGCTGCACGAACATACCGCATTACATGCTGTGGCAGCGGGTATGGCTGGCTGAGTCGTCTAAATTCTGGACTTTGGCAAAAAATAGATTTGTCAACTTTCCTCCCTTATAAATGGAGCGTGGGCAGCTTGTTCGCGTTCATTAACAGACTGGCAGTCTGCG
>JAGRDI010000395.1 GCA_020432765.1 Anaerolineales bacterium
GCCGTTATCTTCAACCTCCAACACCAGACCCTCTTCCAAACGAGCGCAAATGGCTAAATTAAACGGCTTTTGGCTGTCGGGATCACGGCCGTATTTAGCCGCATTACGAATTGCTTCACGGGCAGCGAAATAGAGCACTTCGGCCGTGAGCGTGGGCAGCTGCGCCATGCTGCCGGCGGCGGCAGGGTCGATTTGCCAGGTGATATGGTCGAAAGCGCTTGTGTATTCGGCATCTACCAGCCGCCGCAACGCCTTCAACAAACCTAAACGGGCCACATCGGGGGTCGTGATCGTGGGCATGTTGTGCAGCAGGTCGGAAATCTGGCGGTGGCTGTCGCTCAACAGCGCCAGCGCTTCTTGGTTGGCTGCTTCATCCTGGCTGAGGGCGATCATCGCGGCGTGCAGATTGGGCAAAATCTCATCATGCAGGACACGGCGTGTTTGCTGGTCGATAATTTGGGTTTGGGTCAGGCGTTGGCGCTGGATGGCCAGCAGGCGGCGTGCCATTTCGGCACTGGCATGGCTGTCGATCAGCCGTTCGCCAATCACCCGCGCTGTTTCGATCTCTTCCTGCGCATACAATCCCCCGCCCTGTTTGGGCCCCAACAGCAAAATGCCGCTCAAGCCGCGTTCGCTCCACAACGACACCGCCCAAATCGCGCCGCCATAATCGGCCGCATCCAGCCCCACAACCATCTGATCCGGTGAATGAAACGCGCCGGTCAGTTTGTCCAGCGCGGGCATAAGCGGTGTGCGCTGTGACGGATAGACGAGCGGCGGACCGATTAAGGGGGCAAAGGGGCCGACGGCCGTCAACACGGCCGTCTCTGCATGCAGTACATCGGCACACAAAGCGTGAAACGGCCGCTGCAAATCCAGGGTCGGCGGCGCTTGGGTCAGCAGTTGGTCGGTGAGACGTTGGCTGGTATAAAACGGCCGTAAACCGGCCATCGTGCGTTCGCGTTCGGCATACGAGCGCCAACTGCTCAGGGCGAAGAAAAAGGTCATCAAAAAGGTGGTTAACAGCAAACCAAAGATGCCTGCCACGTCAAACGCAATCGTCGCGCCGACACCGATGCCATAGCCTGCGGCCAACAAAACGGCACGCCGCCAATGGCGCTGCAACCCTTTGCGCGGCAAGGTTTTGCCCGTGAACAGCTCGTAGGAAACCACCGCCTGCCCCATCAACACAATCACGGCGCTCATCAACAGGCTGATGAGTAAGTCGATACGGCCGATGACCAGCAGCGCATCCGGCGACATGATAAAGTAAATGCCGACTTTGATGTTGTTGACCGCCCAAAATACGATCCAGGCGACCAAAATGCTGACCAATAAGAGCAAAATGGTAGTGAAGATCAGCCACGGCCGTGCGCGGTTACGGGCTAATTCGCCCATCGCACGCCGCGATACGCCCGGCCGCCAGAGGGCATCGAGCGCAAACAGCACGCAAAACAACACATAAGCGGGATATGCCAGCACGACCAGCGGAATACGGCCGATCGGCGCTTTGATCAGTTCGCGTATGGGCACGACGGCCGTTCTGAGTTGATAGGTGAGTGGTATGTAGGGGATGGCCAGCAGAATCAGGGCGATAAAACCGAGTCCCAGAAAGGCAAATAACAGCCACAGACGCGGGCGTTGGCGTTGGCGAAAGCGTGTGCTGTTTGGTTCCCAATAGCCGGTGTACCAGAGAATGGTGACGTACCAGGCGAAGGGCAAAATCACAGCGGGGATCATGCCAATGGCGATCCACAGGGCAGTGGTGCGGGCAGTATTGGTGATGCCGATGGCCAGCAGGGCGCTGTGGATGAAGAAGAAGGCACTGCCGAGCAGCAGGCCGCTGCCGGCCAGCCAGATGCCCCAGGTGCGCCGGTCGGAGTTGAGCAGCACGGTCAGACCCAGCCAGGTGAAAAGGACGGTGTTGAAGAGGGAAACGGCCGTGATGGCCCAGTCGAGTAAGAGGTGATTGGTCATGTGTAGGTGAGGAACACGCTGGGAAAGGAACACGGAGTTGCACGGAGTTGAAGGGAGGTGCACGGAGAGGATTGGGAGGGGGTTTGGTTTACGGGAAAATGTACATAATGTTCCACAGCATATTCGATAAACATAAAACCCTCCAAAACCTCCATGAAACCCTGTGCCTTCTCCGTGCGCTCCGTGAAACTGCTTTTTATCACCCTGCACCCTCCCAGAGAACCCATTTACCACGTTCGTCGAGGATGTGGGGGCTGCCGAATTCGTCCCATTGGATCAGACGGCCGCTTTGCATGATTAGTGCGGCGCGGGTGCGGGCGACTTTTTCGTCAACGGCCGTATTGTTGAGGTTCCAGGCGGTGTAAATCTGGCCGTTGATGCGGCTGATGGTGCGTTTGTCGCGAAACCCCATCTTGGCGGCGATTTGCTGGTTGCTCATGCCCTGCGCCAGCATTCTGGCGACTTGCTGCTCGTTGGGTTCCAATAAGTCGAGCGGCGCGTGTTGGTCTTTGTGGCGTACTTCCTGCACACGCGCTTCGATGTCGGGATCGATGAAACTGCGGCCGTTGATTGCGTCTTGCAGTAACGGCCGTATCATCGCGGGCAGCAAATAATTCGATTTTCGCACATAGGCATAATGGCTGAGAATGCCGGCGCGGCGAAAGGCGCGGTAATAATCTTCATCATCCTGAATAGAGTAAAAAACAATGGGTAAACGCGGATGTTCGCGGCGCAGAGCAACGGCTGTGTCGATGCCGTTCATCTCACCGGCCAACTGCACGTCCATGAGAATGACATGCGGCGGCCGTGCCAGACAAAATTCATAAGCGTCCTCACCCGAATTACAATCAAATGTGACCGTGAGATCACCTAGATTTGTCAATCCACTGATTAAAGCGCGACGTAGTTTGTGATTGTCTTCGACGATTACCAAATCGATTTGCATATTTACGTAGTGCGTGTTGCGTATTACGTAAATGTTCTGTGATTACGCAATACGCAATTATTTTGAACAGCGAATAAATTGTACCATCCTCCAAAAACAACGTCGTGTCAAGCACTTGAGTGCGTTGACTGCCGGTTTTGGGGCGTTATTTTTGAGCGGGTCTTGCGGTATGCTGAAGAGGAAATGGCAGCGAATTAACACGAATTTTCGCGAATTATGGCCTCGATTTGAGTAAATACTTCGGCTTTGCTCAACACAAGTTCGCGTCAATTCGTTGTAATAGTAGGTTGGATATGATGAAACGAACTGTCGCGATTTTGGCATTGTGTTTAGTTGGCATGGCTTTGTTTCCTTTTGGTTGGTTAGGAGCAGAATGGTCGGGATTTGGCATAATGATAAACATCATATTTGCGACAACGGCCGCTCATGTCATCGGCCATAGTTTGATTTTTATGCTGCTGGGTGGTGTGATGCTGCTGTTGGTGCCGGCTTTGCGCACACGGCCGTTGATCTACCTGCTGTTGGTCCTGTGTCTAGCCATCATGCACGAAGGGTTGCAGTTGATAGCGTATAAGCAGCGGCCGTTGTTGTTCGATGATTTTTTTGATGTCGGCGTGGATTTACTGGCCGCTGGATTGTTATTTGTAGGTGTACGGATGCTCTTGAATAAGAAATCCGGCCACAGACTCACACGGATGTACACAGATTAGTTCTCATGATAAAAAATGAGTTGGTGAACCAACCACAAAAATCCGTGAATAAATCTGCGTTCATTCGTGGCAAAAACAGAAAAAACACAAAGGGTAAATTATGGAAAATGTAGAAAATAGTGAACAAAAAATAGCACATCCACAAAAGATTTTATGGGCAGGGCTGGCAATTGGGTTAATTTTTAATTGGTTGTTTTATGGCAAACCGTTGGGCATTTCGCTGCTTGTGTTTGTGGTGATATTGTTAGTCGCGTTGGTTGTTTTTTCACGTATGGAGCGATTAACGGCCGTGCGCCGTAATCTCTGGCTGGTAGTGCCACTGCTCTTTTTTGCAGCGATGGCCTTTGTGCGTGCCAATCCCTTTCTGACTCTCCTCAATGTGGCAGCAGCGCTCGTATTGCTAGCCTACGTCGTGTTTTATTATGCCGCTGGGCGTGTCGAGGCAGCGAGCTTGCTGGGCGCGTTGGTTTTACCCGCACGTGTCGCCGGCTTAAGTGCTGTTCAAACTGGAAAAACCACCCAGCAAGAGGTTAAAAAGGGTTCTCGCTTGCCGCGAACCGGTCGAAATCGACAAATTGTGCCTGTTTTACGCGGCAGTTTGCTGGCTTTGCCACTCTTAATTGTGTTTACAACTTTGTTCACAACGGCCGACCTCGTTTTTGCATCCATGGTTAACCGACTATTTGATTGGAACTTGCCCGATCTAGCTCCCCTATTTTGGCAGGCATTTTGGGCATTTGTGGTGGCCTGGTTGGTTGCTGGCGGACTCTTTGTGGCCATTAAACGTGCCGATCAAACAACGATAGATGATCATAGCGGGCTTGAAAAAGTGAGTGCGATGGCACCGATGGTCATTTCTATTGGCTTTGTAGAGATGGTCACAATTTTGACCCTGGTGATTAGCTTGTTTTTTGTTTTTATTGCTGTGCAGTTCACTTATCTGTTTGGCGGTTTGGCCAATATCAGCCGCACGGGATTTACGTATGCGGAATACGCACGGCGCGGCTTTTTTGAGCTGGTGGCGGCAGCCGTGTTCACGTTATTGCTGCTTATCGGGCTGAATTGGCTGACACGCCGCGAATCAAAACGACAAATAAAAACCTTTAACCTGCTGGCAACGCTTCTGATTGGCTGCGTACTGCTGTTGTTAACGGCCGCATTCTATCGCATGGGTCTGTATGAAACTGCTTATGGCTATACCGAACTGCGTTTGTACGTGTACCTGTTTATGCTTTGGTTGGGTGCGCTGCTGCTCTGGTTTGTGTGGACTTTATGGTACCGGCCGTATCGTTTTGCGATTGGCTTGATTGCTGTGGTGATCGGCTTTGTCGCCACTTTAAATCTCATCAACCCAGATGCCTTCATCGTTAAACAAAATCTAGCCCATTACCAGGAAACAGGTGATTTGGACATGTTTTACCTGACTACTCTATCGGCCGATGCTGTGCCGCAGTTGATTAACGCCCAACAGGTAATTGCTGGCGATGCACAAATCGTCACTGATCCCTATTGTTATGACGCAGATGAAAAGCGCTGTGAGTTCACTCTTGAAGAGGTTTTGCAAACCGATCTAAAGCAGCGTTTAGCGTGGCTGGAAGAGGATGGTTCCGGCCGTCGCTCCCATTGGCAAGCATATAATCTGGCCTATGCGCATGCTTTTACGATACTGCAAACAGCCGGCGAATCGTAGTGTTGCTGTGGCGTGACACGGAAAATAAGAAACACGGATTGAATCCACCAGAGAAATTTGTCAACTTTTGCTCGTTGAAATCAAATTTGCTTTCAGAGTGAAAGTTGACAAATCTACTTTTCGACGTTTTCTTCTAGCTAAATCACCAAAGATAGTGAACCCATTTCGTACAGTTTTCGTATTATTAGCAGTTATTGATCAGTAGGTGACATGCATTTACTGTTGTATGATCGCTTGTAAAGGAATAAATGTATGGATATTTTTCGTAAAGAACATATTTGGTTATGGACGGCCTTAACCTTGGCATCAATGGCGGCGATGGGTTTGTTAATCGGCCGTATCATATATGCACAACACCTCAGATTTGTATTTCTGACCTGGAACTTGTTCCTCGCTTGGCTGCCCTTCTTGTTTGCCTGGATCATTTACCGTACCCCGCGCACCCTATTCATTTTGGGGCCTCTTTGGCTGCTTTTCCTGCCGAATGCACCCTATTTGGTAACTGATCTGATCCATCTTAGCCCGCAATATGGCGTGCCGGTCTGGTATGATGCGTTTATGCTGTTTACCTTTGCGCTGGCAGGTTTGTTATTGGGATTAATGTCACTTTACTTGATGCAGCTTCTGGTAGCTAAACGTTTTGGCGAATGGATAAGTTGGTTATTTGTGCTGTTTGTTTTGGGCATGAGTGGTTTTGGCGTGTATATCGGCCGTTTCCTGCGCTGGAACAGTTGGGATGTTTTCACCCAACCGCAAACACTCCTGTATGATATTCTCAATAGTCTGTTTTATGTGCGCACCTGGACGGTAACGGCCGTGTTGGCTGGCATTATGGTATTTGCTTACCTTCTATTTTATGCTTTGCCAAAATTGCAAATTCCGTTGGTAAATCAACGTGGGTCTTAATTCTTGAAATGACGTTATGTTAAATAGATGGCCATCTTTAATTGTGTGTAACTCATAAAAAAAGAATGCAAAAGTCACCTG
>JAGRDI010000396.1 GCA_020432765.1 Anaerolineales bacterium
CTATTGATGCCGACTTTGCCTCTACTGCAACCAATACATTCAATGTGCGGGCGGGCAATGGAGTCAGGATCGAAGCCGACAATAACGACAACGGTTTGCAGGTGATCAACAGCGGTGCCGACGGGGTTGGCCTCTATGCTGAAAACAGCGGGTCGGGCAAAGATGACGCCACCCTGCGTGCCAACAACAATGAAACCAGCGGTGGTGTTACTGCCTATCTCACCAACAACAGTAACTATGCCACCGTACACGCTTACAACGGCAGCAACGGTGAAGTGCTCTATCTGCAAAATGGGGGCGATAGTGCTGGCGGCGGTGGTGGCGATTTCATCAAAGCGGTAAACGAAGCACAAAACGATACCCAATTCCGGGTAACAACGACCGGTGAGGTGTACTCCGATGTCGGTTTTAACACGCCTGCGGCTGACTTTGCTGAGATGCTGCCGGCTGTGTCTGGATTGGCGCCGGGGGATGTGTTGGCGATTGGGGAAGACGGCCGTTTAATCCGTACCACAGAAGCCTACCAACCAACAGTCGTGGGTGTCTACTCCACCCAGCCCGGCTTTGTCGGCGGTATGCCTGTTGAAGGCGAAGCTGTTGGCAAAGTGCCACTGGCTGTGGTGGGTGTCGTGCCAGTCAAAGTTAGCGCCGAGAGCGGCGCGATCCAACCTGGTGACATGTTAACCGCCAGTAGTACTCCCGGTCACGCGATGAAAGCATTGTCCAATGCCCCCCAAGGTACGGTCATTGGTAAAGCGTTGGAACCGCTAAAAGGCGATACAGGCGTGATCTTGATGCTCGTCATTTTGCAGTAACGTTAGGAGAATATAAATGAAGCAAAAAATATTATTCGTAAGCATATTCATTGTGTTGTTGTTTAGTTTCGCTGCGCTGGCTGCCCTGGCGCAAGAGGGTGACGAGCCTGAGCAAGTGCCAGAGGAAGGACAAAGTGATGTGCCGGATGTATTGCTGGCTAATGTCAGTACGGCCGTTACTTACCAGGGCTATTTGGAGCAAAATGGTGTACCTGTGAATGGTAATTGTGATTTCCAGACCAATTTATATGATGCTGTGACGGGAGGGGTTTTTTTAGGGCTTGATCTTGTTTTGAATGTAGCGGTTGATAACGGCCGTTTCACACTCATACTCAATGATCAAGGTGAATTTGCAGCCAATGCCCTCAATGGCCAAGGACGCTGGTTGGAACTCATTGTGCGCTGCCCCACTGGCAGTGGGGGCTACACAACATTAACCCCGCGCCAACCCTTATATGCTGTCCCTTATGCGCACAGTTTGCGCCCAGGTGCAATCATTGATGGCTCTACAGGGACAAATGTCGGTGTGCTTAATCTCACAGGTTCTTCTGATGCCCTACGGGTTTCTTCAGCGACTGGTGATGGTCTCACAGTTGAAACTGCCGCTGACGCGGCACTTGAAATCACAACCAGTCATGATGGTGTCCGGGTCGATAACGCCAATGATGATGGCATGGAAATCACACATGCAGGCAATGACGGAGTGGTAATCACCCGTGCCGACGACGAAGGCATACAGGTGCTTGATGCCGGTGGTGCTGGTGTGTGGGCCAGAACGAGTAACAATGCTGATTATGGCGGGTACTTTCTGAACTCAGGTGATACGGCGGCTGAAGGCGTGGGGGTGTATGCACGGGGCAACACGAACACAGCGCCCGATATTGTGCTGGCCGGCAGCAGCAATGGCAGCGATGATGGTGTGCTGCGCTCGGACCCTGCTTACCTGGGCAGCGATTTATTTCTCACCAGTAATGATGCTGTTGTTGTGCGTCTTGATGACGATGGCAATGCTGACGCGACGAACGACCCGGCAGATTTTATCGTTGAAATTTACGACCACGGCACAAACACAGCTGAACATCTATTCCGTGTGAGCAATAATGGCTTTACCACTGTGCAAGTTTTGGAAATCACAGGTGGGGCCGATCTTTCTGAGCAGTTTGACGTGGGCACTCACCGTGATGTTCAGCCGGAACCGGGCATGGTCGTGTGCATTGATGCCCAAAACCCAGGCGAGCTAATCGTCTGTGATAATGCCTATGACCGTACGGTTGCCGGCGTTATCAGTGGTGCCGGCGATATTCAACCAGGGATGTTGATGGGGCAGGATGGTAGTGCCGCCGATGGCCAATATCCAGTGGCGCTCACTGGGCGGGTTTATGTCTGGGCGGATGCCGGCGAAGGCGTGATTCACCCCGGAGATCTGCTAACCACGTCCGCCGCCCCCGGTTTTGCGGCTCGTGTCGATGATCATGCAGAGGCACAAGGTGCGATTTTAGGCAAAGCGATGACAGCACTGGATTCCGGGCAAGGCTTAGTCCTCATGCTCGTTACCTTACAGTAATGGTTGCCCAAGGAGTTTGCAAATGTCAAAAAATAGAGTTTTGATTTTTCTGATCACTGTAGTGCAGCTAATTACAATTTTTGTTCTGATCTTTATCGGTCGTGTGGTGTTGGCTCAAGATGAGAGTCATCATGCGGCAACCGTTGCCCCGGTAGATGGCAGCATGATCATTACGAATCAACAGCTATTCCAAGAAATCAATAACGAAGATGTCCCCATGTTGCCTATCGCCTATGGGTATGTGGAGGCGGACAGCAGCTACCGAGGAACACCCAATGTGACGGTCACGACTTTTTTGCCTGGCGGGTACAAAATTAGCATTGACAATGTAGATTGCGGCGACTTTGCTGCTGTGGCACATTGTGTTGTTTTGGTAACGGCCGTTGACGGCGCACCGACATCTGTTGTTGCCTTAGGTGGCGATATCAATGTTTACACCTATGCGGGCTCAGTACCAGCTAACAATGCCTTTCAATTTGTTGTGTACGGGTTATAGGTGGGTCTGTTATGAAAAGTAACTATTCGCTCCCATTGTGGACAATCTTATCATTACTGGGCGTGATTTTTATCCTTTCACCCGCACAAGTCGGCTCGGCACAAGATGATGATCGCCTGCCGGCAACTGAAGAAATGCATGTAATCATCGTGGCCGGTGATAAAGAAACCCCGACCCATATTCCGGCACCTTTTTCTGCGGCTGAAATAGCAACACGCTCACAAGCACCGGAAGCAGTGCCCATAAATATTAATTACAATCCGGCCAGTTGTGGCGGCCCAATTTCGGCCTGGCCGGCTGCTGCACGCACCGCTTTTGAGTATGCCGTTGATATTTGGAGCCTTCTATTCGAAAGTGGCGTGATCATTTCAATTGACGCTTGCTGGCGGCAGGATTCAACAGGCGCGCTTGGTTGGGCCGGGCCGAGTGATTACTATCGTAATTTCAACGGTGCTGTGCCTAATCGTTGGTATCCTGTTGCCCTGGCCAATCAGATAACAGGGGGCGATCTCAATGCGGGAACTGCAGAAATCAGTGCCAATTTCGATGCCACCCAAACCTGGTATTTCGGCATAGATGGTCAAACGCCATCCTCACAATTCGACCTTGTGTCCGTCGCCTTGCATGAAATCGGACATGGGCTGGGGGTGAGCGGTTCTATGCGCTTTGACGATGGTACCGGCAGCAATGAGTGCAACGGCGGCATTTTCGGAACAGGGTGTTATGGCTGGTCAAACAGCGCGATGATTTATGATGGTTTCCTTGAAAACGGTGCCGGGCAAAATCTGATTTTGACTTACGGCAATAACACAGGTGCGTTGGGCACACAACTCATTAGCAATGACCTTTACTTTAACGGGCCGGCAACAACGGCCGCCAACAACAATAATCCGGCAAAGATTTTTGCACCAAATCCGTTTAATCCCGGCTCGAGTATTAGTCATTTGGATGATGCTACATTTAGCGGCACTTTTCACGCTTTGATGACGCCAACGATTAGCTCCGGTGAGTCAAATCATTACCCGGGCGCAGTTGCGTTGGGAATCTTGGATGACATGGGTTGGGGTGTGATGGATTTTTCACACGTGTATGTGGACAGCCAGGCAAGTGGCGTTGAGCATGGTACCCAGGCGGATCCGTTTGATACGCTCATCGAAGGGTATCAAGCAGCGGGAAATTATGGGGTCATTCATATGGCAGCAGGTAGTTATGCTGAGGCTTTTTTGTTGCAACGGCCGTTAACTATCCAGTCTACAGGTGGCTCAGTTATCATCGGTAATTAGGGAGGATTTGCACAATGAAAAAATTAACTTTAGTTGGTTTGATTTTGTTGATGGGTGTGGTAACGGCCGTTGCCTTTGCCCAAAGCGGTGGTAGCTTTGATTTATCCTGGTCAACCATCGATGGCGGCGGTGGCAGCAGCAGCGGTGGCGATTTTGTGCTCAGCGGCAGCATTGGACAGCCAGACGCCGGGGAGTTGAGCGGCGGGGATTTTACACTCAGTGGCGGTTTTTGGCAGCCGGTGTGTGTGTCACCGGGGGTAGTTGCCAATGAAACGATTCAACCTGACGGCAGCAGCGTACAGTTAAGCTGGACAAGCGCTGCCGCAGCGTTCAATATCTATCGTGTGGCTAATGATCCTTACTTCACGCCGGGAGCCGTCTACGCCAATGACAGCGGCAGCCCGTGGACAGACCCCGATAACAATGTGTTGGGCAATGTCACATCCAATTACAGTTACGTGATTCGGGCCAGCAGTGACTGCGGTGAATCAGGTGACAGCCGGCGTCTGGGTGAGTTCGATTTTGGGATTGTGCCCGGTAGTTGAATGGTTGCCACGAATTGACACAGATTTACACGGATTCAAGATCTAATCTATGTAAATCTGTGGCGTAAATTTCCTGTGTACAAAAGGCACAGTTATCAGAGAGGTTGAAATGGGACAAATTGGGAAAAATCATGGCGTGAAATTAATAGTGATTGCGTATGTGAACAGCGCTGGCA
>JAGRDI010000397.1 GCA_020432765.1 Anaerolineales bacterium
CTGTCCCAAATAGGCTTCAGCGTCGGTCTTGATTTTCTGCAAAATCATGGCAGAAATTTCTGGCGGCGAGTAATCACGGCTATTCATCACAACGCGTACATCGCCATTCGGGGCTTTTTTGACTTCATAGGAAACGTATTTACGGCCACGCACGACTTGTGGATCATCAAATTTACGCCCCATAAAGCGTTTTACAGAGTGGATTGTATTCTCAGGATTGATGACCGCTTGCCGTTTGGCAACCTGACCCACCAAACGCTCGCCCGTTTTGGGGTTAACCGCAACAATGGAGGGAAATAGACGGCTCCCTTCAGCGCTGGGAATAACAACCGGTTCGCCACCTTCCATAACCGCAGCGACAGAGTTTGTTGTACCTAGGTCAATACCAATTATTTTGCCCATTATTTGTTCGTCCTCTTTATTAATAAATTAATTCTAGTTTTCTTTTAGCGTTGCAAAATGATAAGGCAAGTAACTCCTCAACCTTACAACTTTTTACCATTTTATGCAGCGACGTAAACAAGCGACGGCCGTATTACGCGTGAACCGATCTGATAGCCTTTTAACATCTCGCGTGTGACAATGCCGCTTTCATATTCGTCAGATTGTTCTTGGCCCAGTGCTTCATGTACATTGGGATCAAAGGGCTGGCCAACTGCTTCGATTAAGGTTACATTCATATTGTCAAGAATGGTCGTCAGTTTACGTGCTACCAATTCAATCCCCGAAAACCATTGGTCTTCGCGAATGGAATCAGGCACATTGACAATCGCACGCTCAAAATCATCCAGTACCGGCACCAATTTGCCAATTAATTCGGCCTGTGCATTAACATAAGACATCTGGCGCTGCTTCTCATAACGTTTGCGTGCATTTGCCATTTCAGCTTGTGCACGCAAAAAACTGTCCATATTGCGAGCAGATTCAGCTAAAGCTAATTCGAGTCGTTCTTCTAATGTTGGTTCAACTTCTGCTGCCGCCTCTTCAGCAGTCTGCTCAGCCGCTTCAACTACAATATCTTTGGGGGGGTCCTCTGCCAGAGCCGTTTGTTCGATACCTGGCACTAAAGTTTCGTCACTCACCTGATAATACCTCTTCCTTTTGGGATTCTTGTAAAGGGTCGGCGTAATAATCAAACACAAATCCGCTCATCAAATCAGCTACATAACGCACAGCAGCCACGTTGTGTCCATATGCCATCCGTGTGGGGCCTATTACTGCCACAGTGCCGCTGATATCATCGGGAATGCCGTAACGGGATAGAATGATTGTACAATCTTTCAATTCCTGCCAACGGCCGTCACCACCGATAACAACTTGCACTCCTGTAAATGTAGGCAGCATAGCTTGCGAAATAACATTGGCTAACAAAGTGCGTTCTTCCAACACACGCACTGCTTGGCGTGTGCCTTCATCTTCTAAAATATTAACCAGGCCATCCCGGTAAATATCACTGATTGATCGATTGTCGATTCGCCGTAAAATATCTAAAACCAGCCGTGTTACTTCATACTCTAACGGTTCGAGATGGGCAAGACGGCCGTATATTTCATCATAATCTGCATTCAAATAGAGTGTGTTCAAATGATTTGCAACTGTGCTCAAAAATGTCTGTGGCAACGGCTCGGCCAAAGTCAACATTTGTTGTTTAACCTCTCCGCTTACCAACACCAAAATCAACAAAACTAATCGATCTTGCGTAGAAATTAATTGCAAATGTTTGAACCGATTTGCACGTGCTTGCGGAGCTGTGACAAAACTAGCCCCATGCGATGTACGCGCCAAAATTGCCGCAGCCAACTGCATCCATTGGCTCATGTCAAGACGTGCCTGATGGAATTGGTGCTGAATCATGTGCCGCTCTTCACGTGGCAAACGGAAATCACCCAGCAGCTTTTGGACAAAGTAACGATATCCCATTTCTGTGGGAATACGTCCGCCAGATGAATGCATCTTTGCTAAGTAACCCGCTTCCCCCAAAAATGACAATTCGTTACGCACAGTCGCCGAACTAAATTCCAAGGCAAAACGATCAACAAGCGTGACCGAACCGACAGCAACGCCGGTTTCTATGAAACTACGTACCACCAAACCTAAAATTTGCTCTTGCCGCTCTGTTAGTTGTGGAAACATTTATATATTACAAACCAAAGCTACTCTACAAATCAAAACTACTCTACAAACCAAAGACTAGAGGGGATCAAATCTCGCTCTAGTCTCTGTAAATTAACAATGTCTCGTTTATTGTGCCGAGTAAATTAGCAATCACCTTTAGCGAGTGCTAAAGACACACTCGAATTATCATAACATGCCGTCATAGGCACGTCAAATAAGAACAACGTTAGATTTTTTCGGGGGCTGGTGTTGATGCAGTTTGTTTCAGCGGCTCAGAAAACGATGGTTGGTCACTTCCAAGCATAGGTTGATTTTTTTGTTCAAGTTGAGGGTTATCAGTCTGTGACACATCTTGGCTAACAAATTCTGTGCTGGGCAAGTTCTGCACAATTTTCTGTTTGCGTTTCGGCATAAATACTTGCCAAACGGTACGCAATAATATCTTGGTGTCCAACAAGATTGACCAATTTTCAGAATACCACAAATCAAATTTGGTACGTTCGATAATAGATGTATCTCCGCGCATGCCATTGACTTGCGCCCAGCCAGTCATACCACCTTTTTCGCGATGGCGTTCCATATAACGAGGTACGATTTGTTGGAATTGAGCGACATAATGCCCCTGCTCTGGGCGTGGGCCAACCAAACTCATTTCACCCAGAAAAACATTGATTAAATTGGGCAGTTCATCCATCTCAAAACGGCGCAGGAATTTACCCAGGTTTGTTTGACGAGGGTCATTTCTGCGCGTCCAACCAGGGCCGTCCTTTTCGGCATCGTTCCGCATGGAACGGAACTTGATCATCATAAATGATTTTCCATCCAGGCTCATGCGGGGCTGCACAAAAAACACGGGGCCGGGGGATTCTAGTTTGATTGCAACGGCCGTTAACAACATAAACGGTGACAATATAATCAACCCAATAGCCGAACCCAGCAAGTCTATCATGCGTTTGAAAATCAATAAATAACCCCGCAAACGAAAATCACGCACAGAGAGCAGCGGCAAGCCGCCTAAATCGTCAATCGTCGCCTGTGAAGTCACAAATTGGAAGATATCAGGAAACACCTTGATAGTAACACGCCCGCGTTCGCAATATGAAATGATACGCACAACTTCACGATGTCCTTTTTCCGGAATCGCGATCAAGACTTCATCAATTTCTAAAGTTTCGATCAGATCAGGTAAATCTTCTGGCGTACCTAAAATCGGGATACCAAGGATTTCATCTTCACCATGTTCGCCATTCACAATTCCTACCAATTCATACCCAAGATTCGGCGACCAGATGATGCGTTGTAACATGATACGCGCCGTATCCCCCGTCCCCACAACCAAAACACGGTCACGGCCGATTCCACGATCGCGTAAACTATCACGAACAGCCTGGTGCAGCATACGCCCAATTGTCAGGAAGATAATCGACAACACCCAGGAAAACAAAATCATCGTGCGTGGGTAGTTAATAATGGCATCACTTGTCTTAAAGAACAACGTCGAAATAGCAACAGCCATCAATGTACCAATGGATACGCCAGCAGCAATATAATAAACCTGGTCTACACGCGAAATGGCACGCGGCAAATAATATTGGCGGTAAAAAAACAGAGTCGTAATGATGGCAGTGGTCTGTATAATCACAAACCCAACAAAATCTGACAGTGGGTAAATATTGGCAAGTTCATCTGGCCACGGAATTCGAATACGTAAGGTGTAGGCAGCAAAAAATGCCACTACAACCATAATGGCATCCAACACAACCAACGAAAAAGTATAAATCGTTCGAATTTGCTGTTTACTCATAACCTCATTGCCCTACACAAATCAATTCTAACAGATGGAACAAATGCGTCCACAACCACAAAGCAGTGGTATTTATGCGCTCAGGCAGTTCTTAACCTACGCCAACCTTTCCCTCATAAATATCAGCTAGGATTGAGAGGTGCTGGTCAGCGAAAAGCGTTTAGCTAATATGCTGACCGGCTGAAATGCTATTATTGGAGTTTTTTATGAAGTTACGCGCCGCAACATTATTTTTTATTCTACTTTTTGGCATTCTCGCTTTTAACAGCGGTTATGTGATCGGGCAATCTCCATGGGCGCCTTTTCAAGTTTTTAGTTCAGGTGAAATGCCGGCTGAGGCTGAGGAAGCTTTTGCGCCTTTGTGGGAAGTATATTCTTTAGTGCAAACTCGTTATTTTGAACGTCCTATCGATAACGAACTTTTGGCGGAAGGCGCCATCAACGGGATGTTAGCAGCATTAGACGATCCATATTCGCGTTATCTTTCGCCAGCTGATGAAGCGGCCGAACGCGACAGCATGCAAGGTGAAATCTCAGGCATTGGTGTTGAAATTACCAGCGAAGATGGTTTCTTGACCGTAATTTCCCCCATCGAAGGATCACCTGCAGAAGCGGCCGGTCTCGTACCAGGAGACCGGATTTTAGAAGCAGATGGCATCAGTCTGTTAGATCTGGATGTTGGTGAAGCAGCACAAATCGTAAGAGGCCCGGTAGGCACATCGGTTCTGCTGGTAATTGAACGCGATGGTGAAACGTTTGATCTGGAAGTGATGCGCGACATAATCAAAATCGCGAGTGTACGTGGCGAAATCCTTGAAGACAATATCGCTTATTTACGCTTGAGCCAGTTCAGTTTTGATACGGCCGTAGAGGTAGAAAAAATATTAAAGGAGCTGCTTGCTGAAAACCCTGCCGGATTGATCGTTGATGTGCGTCGCAATCCCGGTGGTAGTTTACAGACTGTCGTAGATGTGGCTGACCAGTTTTTAACAGAAGGGCCAGTTTTGGTGCAAGATTTTGGTGCTGAAAACAAACGTACTTTTTCGGCTGATGACAATGATCTGGCCGAAGAAATCCCCCTGGTGATCTTAATTGATGAAGGCAGCGCCAGTGCCTCTGAGGTTTTGGCCGGTGCCATTCGTGACCGCGGACGTGGTATTTTGTTAGGGCAAACATCCTTCGGTAAAGGCACTGTGCAAACCTGGCATGAATTGAGCAATCAAGGTGGTTTACGCATCACGATTGCACGGTGGCTCACACCAGACGAAAACTGGATCAATAAAACCGGTTTGGATCCCGATATTTTCATTCCATTACCCGAGTTTGAAGAGGGTGTCGACTTTGAGGATACCCAATTACAGGCGGCTATCGATTATTTGTTAGGCAAAGAGGTTTTGAGCATTCCGCCAGCAGAAAAAGAAAGCTAGATCAATTGGCGATTGTCAATTTTTTGGTTTGTTGGACGCGGTTGAGGATCGATTGAGCACCGGAAACGGCCGTTTCTCCATCTGTCCCCAACATGGCCGCCAATTCTTTGATACGGCCGCTCACATCTAGATTTTGGACGCTGGTCGTTGTACGTTGGTTGACAACATGCTTACTCACATGGAAATGAATATCACCATAACCAGCCAATTGCGGTAAATGGGTTACGACAATTACTTGATGGTTGCCAACGGCCGTTAAGCCCCACAATTTACGTCCGACTACATCACCCACGCGCCCGCCAATACCTTGATCAATTTCATCAAAAATCAGTGTCGGTGTCGCATCCACCGCAGCCAACGCCGTTTTAAGCGCCAACATCAAACGCGCCGTTTCACCACCGCTGGCCACTTTTGCCATCGGCTTTAAGGGTTCGCCTGGGTTAGCTGAAATCACAAATTCGCCTTTATCAATCCCCGTCTGATCATATGCAAAGCGATCTACTTGCCCACCGACGTCCACATAAGCACCATCGACACGCGATTCGCGGCTGAATTCGACTGCGAAACGTGCGCCCTTCATATGCAAATCACCCAACTGCTGCTCAACTGCTTGCGCCAGTGCCTGCGCTGCGGCTTGTCGTTTTTGAGAGAGCGCATCCCCCAATTGACCAATGGTATGTAACAACTTTTCTGTTTCATTCTCTAAAGCTGTAATGCGTTCGGCACTGTTACTAATTTGATCTAATTCAACGACGGCACGCGCTTCCACAGCCAAGATCTCGGCTACACTATCACCATATTTGCGTTTGAGCGTATGAAGCAGTTCCAACCGCTCCTCAACTTCGTCAAGACGCTGTGGATCAAACTCTAAACTACCTTGATAATCCTGGGCTTCGGCCGCCAGTTCGTTGAGTTGGAAAGTTAACCCTTGCAAGTTTTCCAAAAGCGCTGCTTTGGACTCGTCCAGCTTTGCAACTTGACTTAGGGCTCGTTCCGCTTGTCCGAGCATATCGACGATTGTGGCTTCGTCATCTTCCATACCGGCTATCAAGGCAATTGCTTCACCAACATTGCGCGCCAACTGCTCTGAATTCGCCAGGCGGGTTCGTTCTTGACGCAGCTCTTCTTCTTCACCATCTTTTAAGTTTGCGGCACTAATCTCCTCGATTTGGAATTGCAGCATATCAATACGTTGTGCCATTAGACGTTCATCACGCCGTAAATCTATCAGTTCTGAGTGAACCGCATGAACTTTGTGTACCTCGACAGCCACAGCATTGCGCTCTTTTTCGAGCTTGGCATAGGAGTCTAACAAGGGCAGATGGGATTTCGGTTTGAGCAGGGAAAGATGTTCGCCTTGACCATGAATGTCGATGAGGGGCTCAGAAATTTGGCGTAACAGATTGACATTGACAGTACGGCCGTTGATACGACAAATATTACGGCCGTTGGTACGCAGTTCACGAGCTAACAATATTTCATCTCCAAACTGCTCATCAAGCCCTTCAGCTTCAAGCAGTGGCACCAGCGTGGCCTGCAAAACTGAATTTAAACGAAAAGTCGCTTCGACAAAGGCTTTGTCGTGACCTGCGCGCACAATACTGCTGTCAGCACGGCCGCCCAAAACCAAATTTACTGCGTCCAAAATAATGGATTTACCCGCGCCAGTTTCGCCAGTGAGTACATTAAATCCCGGTGCAAACTGCATACGCAGGTTATCGATGATCGCAAAGTTACGAATGAATAGTTCTGAGAGCATGATTTATACGCTTTATTGATATTCGCATCCCGTTTGACTGTCATACTCGCGTAGGCGGGTATCCATGCATATGGATTCCTGCCTGCGCATGAATAAGGTTTTCTCTAGCGTGACCAGTAAAATGCAGCCGGTGTGGCAATAAATAAATAGATGCCGGGAGCAATTAAGGCACCAAGATTTAAAGTAATGAGTGCTGGCCAGAAAAAGAAAAGGACACCGAAGATAACACTAACAGCAACAAGATAAGGAATATAACGTCCACGTCGATTACCAATGGCACGTTTAGTCATACGGCCTATGAAACTGCCAACACCTGCTCCAACAAAGAAAATGATCAACCAAACAAAAAATCCAGTGCCCAATAGTAATGTCAAGACAAATCCCACCAGGAGGCTCAAAGGAACCGCTACCAAAGCAGCGATGATGTAATCTGTTGATTTATTGTTGAAGAATGCGTCTTCTTTTTCTTTGAAGCAATCAGGGCAAAGGTAACCCACCGGCGTTTTGTTGGTGCATTCGATACAAATCGGTTTGCTGCAATTGTAACAACGCAATGAAGTGTTTCGATCCGGGTGACGGTAACAGACAAGATCGAATTCTTCCTCGGCCACGGCTTCGTGGTCGTGAGTTATTGTATCAGTTGGGGGGACAACGGCCGTTTCTATAACAACTTCAGGTTCTGGTTCAGCTGCAGCCGGTTCCGGTACAGGCACGATTGCACCATGCAAAATGTCTAAACCGCGCTGTGCAGCTTCATTTGTTGGGTCTAAAACCAACACCTGTTGATAGGCTTTCTCTTTTTCGGCTGAGTCTTGGCTGACATCGGCTAAGCCCAACCAAGCATCAACTGAATCGGGCGCTTCAACAATAATTTGATGGTACAAATCTGCCGCAGCAACCAATTTGCCTGATTGAGCATTGCGCTCCGCCTGACGAAGCAAGCTACGTAATCTAGGTCCACTAATTTCCATTCAAAATTCCAATGATGCTGTGCTTTAGCTGAATAGCGTAGTGCATAGACCATTACGCAACAGGTCACACACCTTACTAAAGCAATCTATATTCGATAATTATATCCTTAAGACGCCTAAATGGTCGAGTCCTTACTGAGTCATAGATATTTATTACGCAGTTAAGAAAAGACCTAAACGCCGCATTAAGCGTCTATAGAAGTAACCCGATGAATCGACACGTGCAAAGTGGGCATCATGTATATGACGTTTTACGACGATTAAATCACCATTCTCGATTTCGCCGCCATATTGTCCATCGGCGGTCAAATTTGCTTCGTGATCCATTTCTACTTTGATGGATATTTCGGCTTCTTCGTGCAAGACCAGCGGGCGATCTAAGCTTAGATGGGCAGCCACGGGAACCACAACAAAATTCTTCAATTGAGGTGGCAGCAATGGGCCGCCAGCGGCCATCGCATAAGCTGTCGAGCCAGTCGGTGTAGCCACGATGAGTGCATCGGCTGTGTAAGTTGTCACCAAGTCGCCATCGACGCGCAAATGCAAGCGGATGACCCGCGCTTGCTGACCCCGTCCAACAACAACTTCATTGAGTGCGGAATAGGAATTAATGACACGGCCGTTTCGCAACAAATCTGCATGAATCATCAAACGGCGTTCAATCCAAAAATCATCCTGCAAAACACGGCTCAACTTTTCGCGCCATTCATCTGGCTGGGCTTCACTTAAAAAGCCAACTCGCCCCATATTAATGCCAAAAATCGGAATTGGATAGTCGATGGTCATGTGGGCGGCGCGTAAAGTCGAACCATCACCACCCAACACAATCAACAAAGAAATATCGGAACTACCCTCATTATTGGCAGCTATTTCAGTCCAGGTTGAACCCATTGAACAGAAAATGTTTTGGGCTTGCAACCAGGCGGCGACTTCTTTGGCCATTGGTTTTGAAGCCGGAATACGGGGTTGGTGCAGGATACCTATTTTGTGCATAAAAATAATGACGACGTATGACCGATTCGATTCTCTGCCGTCCGTTCACGTCAATATTGTGCTTTGATCCACTCGACAAGTTTATCAATAGCGACTGCTTCTTGTTGACCACCATCTAAAGGCCGTACCATCACAACACCGGCCTCAACTTCATCTTCACCCAAAATCAAAATAAAACGCATATTGTGACGGTTGGCTTCACGCATTTGGCTCTTCATCGAACGACGCTCACGCGCAAAAGCCAAGCGAGTAGGAATGCCAGCCATACGCAGCAGGTAGGTAACTTGAACGGCCGTAGTCTTCGTTTCACCACCAAAATGTGCCACCAAAATCTTGGGTTCATCCGCTTGCGGCGGCCTGATGCTGGCTTCCTTCAAACCCAAAACAATGCGTTCGATGCCACTGCCAAAACCAACACCCGGCGTCGCAGTACCACCGACTGCCTCAGCAAGCCCATCATAACGACCACCACCACACACCGAAGCTTGTGCGCCAATGCCCTCAGCCCAAACCTCAAAAACTGTTTTGGTGTAATAATCAATACCGCGCACCAAACGGAAATTAATCGCATAATTCTGGTCTAATGCATCCAACATCACACGCAAATCGGTAAAATGTGTGTCACAATCTTCACAGAGATAATCGATGATGTGTGGTGCCGCAGCCAACAAATCATCCATCCCTTTTTCTTTGCTGTCCAACACACGCAGCGCATTGCGTTCCATGCGTTCTTTGTCAATGTCGGCCAACTGATCAACATGTTCAGCCAAATAGGCTTGCAAAGCCGCAATATAAGCCGGTCGGCATTCTGGACAGCCTGTGCTGTTGAGTTGGAAAGTCAGTCCCTTATAACCCAACTCACGATACAGATTCATCGCCAGCAGCATCACTTCCAGGTCAGCAGCCGGGTCTGTTTCACCCAAGATTTCGACATTAAATTGGCTGTGTTGACGATAGCGTCCCGCTTGCGGCCGTTCACGCCGGAAAATTGGACCTATCAAAAATAGTTTGACTGGAGCCGGCCAACTTGCCATACCATTTTGGATATAAGCACGCACAACGCCAGCGGTGAACTCAGGCCGCAAGGTAATAAAAGAACCATCCGGCTCTTCGATGGTATACATTTCTTTTTGCACAAATACGTCCGATGCGGTTCCCATACCGCGTGCAAAAAGCTCAGTGTATTCGATGATGGGCAAGTCCAGCCGTTGGAATCCATAACTGTGCGCTAAATCAGTCGCCGTTTGTTCAACCCAATCCCAATAAAACCGGTCTTCTGGCAAAATATCTTGCATGCCAGTCACACGTTGTATATTGGCCACAATGTGCCTCCAAATAAGTACAGGTAGTATAGGTCTTCAGGATTTCAGTGGTTGACAGCTAATATTGCGAATTGCGTTATGGGGTCCGGATACGAATTACAAACAACGCAATACGTCAAATTCCCACGAAATTCCAAAGAACGATAAGATATTTGTAAATCAAAAGGGTATTATAACGAGATACGCTAAAAATGTAACCCGAATTATGCGAGGCGTTGGAAACATTTATGATTCAGACCACAGCGAGCACACCGCCGCCAATCACTGTGGTCTCGATCAACTTCGCCGATGTTTTGCGCTGCACGCATTTCTGCTAGTAAATCTAGCAAATCCGCTTCTAAATCGGCCGTATAGTCAATGGCAAAGGCATGGTCTTTATATTGTAAAATTCCATATTCGGGACGTGTACCAAACATCTCTTCGACTAACAAACAATAAGCGGCTAACTGTAGGATATGGCCTTCCCAGGGTTCTTCGGGTGCGCGGCTGGATTTAACTTCCACGGGGATTATGGCCCCATTGACCTGACGGACCAGATAATCGGGGCGACCGGCAAGACGCAGTTCTCGTGAATAGAGCGATTCGATATTGGGATGCCAGGCACCTGTGTCTGTGTAAACAACTTTGCCAACTGGCATACCTGAACGTTTATGCAAACGTCGCGACCGAAATAGCAACAAGATTGCCAGGGCTAAAAATACAAACACCAAGCTTATTGTTAAGGCGTTAAATGTCACGGCCGTTTCCATCCTATTGTATAAAATTCAACTTTTGCCACGAATTACACAGATTGCACGCATAAATGAAACGGCACTAGCGGGTCATTCGTGGCAAACACAAAGATAAAAAAACTAG
>JAGRDI010000398.1 GCA_020432765.1 Anaerolineales bacterium
ACCGATTTAAATAATGAATCGCCATTAGCGGTCTGGACGGCTAAAGCCGTTACTACGAACTTATACCTGGTTTTATTATCTTGGCGATTTTATGGCGGATTGACGATATGCCATGCCCTTCGCTAAAAAGGCCATACTGTCTTCATATTCGCGTGCCGTCAATGAGGCGAAATCTGCGCGTTTGCCCAAATCGCGGCAAAAAATGGCCCGCCCCGAAATACCTTCAAAGCGAATGATAGGAGCAGCGCCATTGAGGATGAGCAGATCAATCGCGTCAAAATCGAGGGCATCTTGAATAGCTGCCCTCAAATCAGTGAGTTCATCGAGTAACGGCCGTTTTTCAAACAACACCGCCACATCAACATCCCCACCAGGCCGCACGCTTCCCACTTGCGCCGACCCAAATACCCAGGCCGCAATTACATTTGGATAAGCAACGAATAGCTGCTCCAGATTTTGCCAATCAGTTGGTGTCAGAACTCTGTTGGCTTGCATAAAGCAGAACCTCCTCCCGAAAACGATCAAAATCCGTTAAACGTCGATTAACCATATCGACCAAAATAGCATCATCAACACGTTCGTATCGATGGACAATAAAATTGCGAAATTGTACCATCTTTTTATAGGCTGCCGCATCAGATAAAATGCCAAGATTTATACAGCGCTCTACTGCTTGCCGACCGGTTGATGAAGGCGTATTACCTGATACAGAGAGCAGGCGTTGGCATACATCAATCACAATCTCAACCAAAACTTGCAGGTCGCGCTCAATCGCACGGCGTGTGCGCCATTCAGCTTGCAGTTGTGAAACCGAAACTGCACCCAATGAACGCAGCTCAATTAATACGTCATCTAATGCTTGCAGTTTCTGTAAAATGACACCATTGATCATTTGCGATCATCCTGCTTTTTAGGAGCCTTTTCAATGAAACCGGCATCAATCTCCACGGGTTGGGGATGACTGCTGAGAAAGGCCAACAAAATTTGTACACGTTCTTTGCCCGGCAAACGCATGTCAAAAATAGCCTCGTAGCCTTCGAACGGGCCGCTGGTAATGCGCACAGTATCGCCTGGTTCCAAGCCATCCAAAGTCAAGCCGCCAGCCGCCTCGATTTCGGCAAGACGGCGTTTGATTTCGGTTATCAGATTTTCGGCGACAGTGGCTGGCTTGCCGTCAAATGCAACCAGACCCAAGGTGCCCGGCATCCAATTAATTGTGTTACTACCGATTGCTTCGAGGTCAGCTTTGATAAACAAATAACCAGGGAAATAGGGCTTGCGCTTTGCTGAACGCGGATTGGTGGGCTGCACGGCAACCATGGGCGAATACGCTTCAATTTCTGCGTGTTGCAGGCGCTGGTAAACTGAGTTTTCTTTATGCGGTTTTACACGTAATGCATACCAGAATGGATTCATAGTCCACCGAGTTTAACGAACATATGACGGTTTGACAATGTGGTTTTGGGCATATTAGTACCTTATCAATGCTGTGTAAGCGTTCAGCTAATTAGCATTTCAACTGCTCAGCTCACTTGTTTGCGTTCAGTAAATGGCTTTTGGCCAACTGAAAGGGCAAACATAGTGGTCAATTATGGCGCGGCTGATAAGCTGACTAATACAGCGCGACTTAATTTCTTATGCAATAGGATGGTGGCGATTTTGTACATCGCCTCTGAACGATTTGCCAAATCGTTCTACAAAA
>JAGRDI010000399.1 GCA_020432765.1 Anaerolineales bacterium
ACACCATAATCCCCTTCGCTCAAGTCGACCCATTTATGCGCGCAGCTCTCAAAACGCGCCCAATCCCAAGAGGTATTCCGATGCGTTGGACGCTGCACATTGCCCCATTGCACATCATAGGTGGCTGTCGGCGTTAACACGTCTACCGGAAAGGCCACTTTGAGCAGCATATGGCGTTCGCGCCAATCGATCCAGGTGTCGAAGTCAAGACGGCGTTCACCGTGATACAGATAAACATGCTGTACAATCTCGCTGTGTGACAAACGCCGCCGAATTTCTAAGCCAATCCGCAGCGGACCAGTTTCGATAATGGTTAGGCTGTGTGCTGGTTCAGCCACCCATTGTTTATCAGCGTAATAAATGTCAATATCCCAGGCATCCCAGGCTATGGGGCGATCTTCGAAGACTTGGAAGATATTTGCGCGTGCGTCCACTGGCAGCACTTGGCGCTGTACCTCTTTGTCAAAGAGCGCAACGATATCGCCGGTCTGATCAAATACAACCCGCAGCAAGTCGTTTTCTAAAATCGTGTCATCACCAACCTGGTAGGCTTTGAGTGTGGTAACGGCCGTTGCAAAGGTAACTGTGGACTCAACAACCTTCAAAGCAACCACTCCATATGCGCCTATATTGGGCAGTTCAATCAGTGTACCGGCAGCAACTGTTTGCATGGTGACGGCCTGCTCACTGGCTAAATCAACGAGCATTTGCCCTGCGTCCACCCGTTTGGGCAACAATCCGATTCTACGGCCTCCAAACGATGTGGGGTTGATAGCAACAACATCTGTCGCAGCATTTAATTGTTGAGCAAGCGCGTTTAATGCGCTGTCACACACTTGCTGACCAATATTGTGAATGGTTTGGTAATCTTTTTGACTATCTGCATATACCTCTGCAATAGATGAACCAGGCAGAATGTCATGAAATTGATTCAGACAAAGCAACTGCCAGGCACGGGTGAGGTCGGCATGGGGATAGGTATACGTGGTCGTGAGGGCGGCCCAGGCAGCCAGGAATTCGGCATCGTGCAGCAAAATTTCGCTTTTGCGATTGCCGCGCTTATTGTGAGCCTGGGTTGTGTAGGTGCCGCGATGATATTCCAGATAGAGTTCGCCGTTCCAGGTGGGCAAACGTTCACCAGTAGTTTGCTCTAAATTGCGGAAGAAGTCGATGACACGGCCGTTTCTAATCTGGGGTGTCGCTGGAAAATGATTCATCTCACGGATATTTTCCAACATTTCACGTGTTGGGCCGCCACCACCATCCCCATATCCAAAGGCCATGAGCAGTTCTTTTTGGGTTTCTTTTTGCTGCAAGTTTATCCAGGTTGAACGCACTTCTAAAGGTGTAACCGCCCCATTATACGTCGTCGGGCGGCGTGCCTCTTGACTATAAAAAGAGCCTTTTTCTTGCGTCGTACTGAAATGTGTCAACACTTTGGTGCCATCTAAACCCTGCCACCAAAAGCTGTCAAACGGAATACGATTATATTGGTTCCAACTGATCTTGATCGTAAAAAAGTAATCTAACCCGGCTTGTTTGATTAGCTGCGGCAGGTTCCAGGCGTAGCCAAATACATCCGGCAGCCACAAGACGGGTGATTCAGCCGCAGAACCAAATTGTTCACGGAAAAAGGTACGCCCCAGCAAAAATTGGCGTGCCAACGCTTCCGCGCCGCTCAGATTGCAATCGGCTTCCACCCACATGCCACCAATAGATTCCCAGCGTCCCTCATCCACACGGGTTTTGATAGCTGTGAAAAGATCGGGGTAATCCTGACGCAGATAGTCGTATAGTTGGGGTTGGCTTTGGGTAAAGTGATATTGAGGAAACTGTTCCATCAGCCGCATAACTGTATGAAAGGTACGACCTGCTTTACGCCGCGCCTGGGCGACTGTCCACAACCAGGCGATATCGATATGCGCGTGTCCACAGGCGATGATGGCCACATCTAATGGTACGCCAGCTTTGGCAATGCCGGTTTGCAAACAAGTATGCGCGGCTGGCACGCTGGCATAAAATAAGTCAGCCAATGGTTCACGGGTATCCAGCAGTTGGAAAGCATCATTGAGGGCATTGTATAAATGACCTTTGACGGGTTCGTTGTCATCGAGCAGCTCAGCAATACCCAAAGCAACGCGCACAGCAGCGACAAAATCTCGGGTGGGTTGGTCAATTTGCACCACGGCACAGGGGCGCATAAACAATTGGGGCAGCGACTCACCGCCAAACAAATTGGCTGTACCCGTCCAGCCATGCAGAGCTAAGCAATGGACACGGCCGTTGCGCCACGCATCCGCCAACAATATTTCCTGGTGATGCCGGTCACAGGCAGCATAAGCCACGCCATTGATATAGGCCAACGCTTCCGGATGGCTAAAATCTTTGGCGGCACCAATAGGCAAATAAAGAGCAACTGGCAGTTCGGCCGTCCACTCAGCCGGGATGGTAAATGTGGTGCGCATGACAAAATTTGTCACCCACTCACCCCAATAAGTGTTCGGCGCAATTGTTTCCCAATGGCGATCATCAATCTCAATACCAACTGGCGGCTCCGTTTCTGCGCTCGCAAGCGTGTAGTATTGAAAAGGGTCAATGGCATGTCGTCTGCGGTATACGAGTGGCTCGATGAGGCTGAGCCGCTGAGCAATTTTTTGAGCTGTCCAACGTGTTTTATGGTTCATGAGCTATTTTATCATTTGAACTTCTTTTTGTCTCAAATCTTACTATCTGAAAACAAATTTGACGGTGTCCATTTATTATAACAAAGCTGTTCCTCTATCGTAATTTCCATTTACCCCGCGAGATACCAAAGAGCTATTCTTCTTAACTGGACACTGGCATTTTTTCATCGTCATAAGATATCTGCCAAATGTTGTACGGCGAGTTCAGGACTGGTTAGAATCGGCACCTTTTTATCTTCATCTGAGAGTTGATCTACCACACGAGCCATGGACGCCTGAGCTAGTAAAATCACATCCACTTGTTGAGACAACTCTTTGAGTGCTGAAGCGACTGATGCGTCATGCAATTCAGGGTTTCCACTCATGAGCGCCTCAAAAGCGCCCTCACACAATCTGGATGTCAATTCGATATCTTTTCCGGCAAGAATCGCTCTTCTGCGCACCAAATCACTCGTGGGTTCAAGCGTGGTTGATAAGGTTGCTACCACGCCGATTTTGCGGCCCATCTGCACAGCTTTATCGGCCATCGGCTGGTCAACTCGCAGCACAGGCACATCAACCAGCGTAACGGCCGTTTCTACCGCCGGGCCAATCGACGAACAGGTGACCAAAATAAAATCTGCGCCGGTTTCTTTCGCTGAAACCACATGATCTGCTACTCTGCGGGATGTATTTGATGTTATTTTACCCCGCTCGATGGTGTTTTTGATCAAGCTGTCATCAACAATATTGAAAACCTTAATATCCTTACCAACAAGGTATTTATCGGTCAATGCTTGAAAGACCGGCACTAATGTTGCCGATGTATGTATCAACCCTAATTTTTTTGTCATTTTATTTCTCCAATTTAAATGCAGGCCGATTTAACCGGCCGTCCTGTCTCCAGTACAACTAACAGCTATCTTAACACAGCCTGGTGGCGTGTGGTTAGCTAATGAACTGCATCCAGCTAACACGGTCAGCATAACACGCACCCAGGCACTCGTTTTGGCTCTGATTGCACAATTGTTACGTTAGAGCCAGGATGATTTCAGATTACTATTGTCATTTAACGCTTTCCTCGCTATCCTATCGTTATGAATATTATGCACCGTGTGTTTGATCAGTTTTATCTGCCAATTCGCTATTTTTATGAATCAGTTCAAAAACATCGTTGGTTTGATCCCATCACGCCTTACTTATGGCAAGGTGGTGCACCGACATTTGAACGCGATTATGAATTTATCCTTTCACATGGCATCAATGCTGTGGTTAATATTCGCGCAGAACGTGAAGATGATGTGGCTTTTTACAATGCGCACAATATCACCCATGTGCAATACAAAGTGCCAGATGTTACCGTGCCAGATGAAGCAATTATTTCTGAAGCTGTGGTCTGGATGAAAAAACAAATTGATGCTGAGCGCATTGTGTTGGTGCATTGTGCCAAAGGACGTGGCCGTTCGGCAACTTTGGTCGCGGCCTATCTGATGCAAGAAGAAGGCATGACATTTGAAGAAGCGGATACACTCATGTCTAAGCAACGGCCGTTAACCAAACTAGAATCGCGGCATCGTACAAGGCTCAATAATTGGAAACAAAACCACAATCGTCATGACCAGAACGCAGAATAAGGGTAGGCACAAAGTCACTCCCAGCCGCCAGCAATACCTCAACATCAAAGCGCAATATCCAGATGCCATTGTCTTTTTTCGCTTAGGAGATTTCTACGAGACATTTGATGCCGATGCAGAAACGGCCGCACGCGAACTTGATCTCGTCCTCACCAGCCGCCCACAAGGCAAACATCAACGCACACCTATGGCGGGTGTTCCCCATCATGCCGCCGAAAACTATATTGCACGCCTGATCAGCAAAGGCTATAAAGTTGCCCTATGTGAACAAATCGGGGCGACACCTGTTAATGGCTTAATGCCGCGTGAGGTCGTGCGTGTCTTCACCGCCGGCACCGTCATCGAACCGGGCATGTTAGACGCCAGCAGCAACAATTACCTTGCAGCTGTTGTGCGCGACGGTGAACGTGCCGGGCTGGCCTATGCCGATATCACAACGGGGGAATTTGCAACCACACAGCTCGACAGCAATCACGCGCTTGTGGAAGAATTAGCCCGTTTAAATCCGGCCGAACTGCTCGCACCAGACAGCGAATTGACACTAGGCGACCTTTGCAAAACAATTAGCAAATTACCTGATTGGCGCTTTGAAATCGGCACAACACGCCAGCTTTTGCTGCGGCACTTTAGCGTGACCACACTCGATGCATTCGGCTGTGAGAACAAACCATTAGCTATTCGTGCCGCCGGCGGCATCCTTACCTACCTACAAGAGACCCAAAAGGGCAGTGTTGCCCAAATTCAGCGCCTATCTACATACAGCGTCACTGGTTATATGGCTTTAGGGGTCAATACACGTCGCAATCTCGAACTTACTGAATCCATTTTTGGAGATCAAACCAATTCGCTGTTTAATGTGATCAATAAAACAGTCACACCGATGGGCGCGAGGCTCCTTCGGCAGCAAGTGACACGGCCGTTACTCGACATCGAACAACTCAATGAACGCCTCGATCAAGTCGAAATCCTCTTTAACAACGCACTGCAGCGTGCCGATTTACGTGCAGCGCTCAAAGGATTACCAGACCTGGAACGCCTGGCTAATCGTGTTCTCAGCAGCAAAGCCACCCCGCGCGACCTCGAACAGATCGGCATTGCGCTCTCAACTATCCCCACCCTGCAAAATCAACTGGCCGACATACCCGTCTTGCAACGCCTTAGCCAACAGCTAGACGCATGCTCAGAAACGGCCGATCTCATCACCAATGCCATCAATCCAGACGCGCCCTCCAACCTCAATAAAATGGGGATCATCCGCACTGGATTCTCAGCAGAATTAGATGGCGTCATGAATTCATCCGCACATGCGCGTGATTGGGTCGACAACCTGGAACCACGCGAAAAAGAACGTACCGGCATCCCCACACTCAAAGTCGGCTTTAACAAAGTATTTGGTTACTACATCGAGATCACCCGTGCCAACAGCCATCTTGCGCCTGATGATTACATTCGCAAACAAACCCTGACAAATGCGGAACGGTATATCACTCCCGAACTCAAAGAATACGAAACTTTGATCCTGAACGCAGAAGAACGCATTTTACAAATTGAACGACGTATCTTCAGTGAGGTCAATCAACGTATTGCTGTGGACGCGCAACGTCTACTGCACACAGCAGGTATCTTGGCAAAACTGGATGTGGCTGCCGGATTGGCTGAAGTCGCTGCCGCAAATGCGTATGTACGTCCGGAGCTAATGCTGGACAATGAAATGTTGATCAGAAACGGCCGTCATCCAGTCGTCGAACGCACATTAAATGCAATCGGAACAGGCACACGTTTTGTGCCCAACGACGCAGGCTTCAGTAACGGTGAACGCATTCAAATCATTACTGGCCCCAATATGTCCGGCAAATCCACCTTTTTACGTCAGGTCGCCCTGATCACGCTCATGGCTCAAATTGGCAGTTATGTACCCGCCGATGAGGCTCGTATTGGACTGGTGGATCGCATCTTTACACGCATAGGTGCTCACGACGAATTACACGCCGGACGCTCCACATTCATGGTCGAGATGGTGGAAACGGCCGAAATCTTACACCATGCCAGCCATCGATCGCTGCTCATTTTAGATGAAATCGGCCGTGGAACCAGTACATATGACGGTCTATCGCTCGCCTGGGCCATCATTGAGTTTTTACACAATCACCCGCGCCTCAAACCACGCACCCTCTTCGCAACCCATTACCACGAACTGACAGGTCTTGTAGATTTGCTGCCCATGGTTACCAACTACAATGTTGATGTCGCCGAAGAAGGCGATCAAGTCACATTTTTGCACAAAATCGTGGCGGGCGGTGCTGACCGCAGTTATGGCATCCATGTCGCTCAATTGGCGGGTTTGCCACGCGATGTCATCAACCGTGCCAATGAAATCTTACTTGACCTCGAAAAACACGCCCCTACCACTACAGTAGAACCGAGCCGACTCAACCGCGGCCAACAAATGGCACTATTTCCTGAAGCCAGCCCGCTGCTTAAAGAATTATCCGCACTTGACGTAAACAGTTTAACCCCACTTGAAGCGATTAATAAGCTCTACACATGGAAAAAACGTTATACAACCAGCAATTCAACATAAATTGTAACTAAACAGCTAACCGCAGCCTGAGCTTGTCGAAGGTGAAGG
>JAGRDI010000400.1 GCA_020432765.1 Anaerolineales bacterium
GCCATAATTAGGCCAGTCCATTTTTGGCTCACGGCATTGCGATATGCCAGAATCATACCAATCAGCAGGGTTCCCGTCGCTATTGCACTCCATAATGCAGCATCAATCATATCTATTTCCTCTAGTGAACCATAGCAATCAAAGACACGTTCATAAACACTGATAAAGTCGCCAATGCCGCGACCGGGGTTGCAATCATCAAGGTACATAGACCCAACACCGGATTAACGTTGGCTAGAAGGGCATTGGCCATGCCTTGGGGAATGTTGACGATGGCAAACGTGAGCCCTGCAATAGCGTCTGCCGAAAGAGTCTTTTCGTCGGGTTTGAACCTTGCCAAACAATATCTCCTTGTCCAGATACAAAGATTTTGAAAATCTTTACCGTTAACTGCCTTTTCAAGCAGCTCTGATATGAAAGTCGTTTTTCAGGATCCGTTCCCAGCTATGATTGATTTCTGCTCGACTCACGGGAGGGTCCGGTTTGAAAGGCATGGGCCAGACGATCCGCGTCCTGTTGGTTCAGGTGGTAATTAACATCAAGGATTGCGCCGGGCGATACGATACCATGGGCAATTAGGGCCTCTTGAATGGCCTGGTAAACCCGATCATTTATTTTGCGCATATCGGCATAGTCGGCAATCCACCAGCGCACGCGAAAAATCATGGCCGAGTCTGCAAATTCAACAAAAAGAACCTGGACCGGTTTGTCCGCCATCACGCCATCAACTTGGCGAAGCGCATCATGCAGTACCTGGCGTGTAGTTTTAATGTCCGTACCATAAGCTACGCCAATGTCAACTTGCAGTCGGTAGTTGGGGTTTGGAAAGCTGTAGTTGATCACCGTATCATCGCTAAGGGAGCTGTTGGGAATGATGACCATACGATTATCACGGGTCAGAACTTGAGTCGAACGCAGTCCGATTTCCACGACATCGACCCAGCCTCCGACATCTTTGTTATAAATCCTATCATTGATGCGAAACGGTCGGTTGACCGCGATAGTGAGGCCGGAAATTATGTTGGTTAGAGTGTCCTTGGCGGCCAACGAAAGGGCAAATCCGGTCAGACCTAGTGCGGCCACAATGGCCGTGATTTCGATGCCAAAGTGATGCAGAATAATGACAACAGTGACGATAACCAGGAGCCCCCTTGAGAAGGTTCGTACTAAGGGCAGCAGCCGGTCGATTGACTTCATATCGGCATCCTTTTCGCGGGCCATTTCTTGATAATAGTTCAGACCATAATTAATAAACGCCCACGCTATCATACTACCCAAAATCGTATAAAGAACAAAACTGACATTATCAAGCACAAGCTGTAGTTCAGAACTCAAAAAATCAAGACGAGAATAGGCCACTTGAAAACCAAATATGGCGGAAATCCATTGTAGGGGTCCACGACTGGCAGCCAGTGCCCGGTCGTCAACGATGGTACCAGTTCGCCTGGTAAACTGCTTGCCTAACCAGATAAGGATGCGCCAGCCGAAAATGGCAATGATCAGGAAATACAGGAGGGAGAATGCCACATCAATCCATTGATCAGGACTCCAGTCCAAAATAGAGTTTGCTATCGAAAACGCGGATGCATTGGAAGCGGTAGATTCGTCAGAAGGATCAGATTGACCAGATAACCGATCTGGCACGGGAGTAGCAGTCGCTTGCCCCGGCGTACCTGTCGCTTCCGGTGTGGTGACTTGCTCTGGGGTTAAGGTAACTTCCGGCGTCGTTTGAGATTGGGCGTGTGCTGTCAGTCTGAGGCTAGCTGATGCCATGATCAGCAAGATAACCAAACAGACTATTACAAGACTGCTATGCCATCTCCATTTTCTCTGAACCATGCTCTATCTCTTAAATGATCCCGGCCATGTAGGTGTTGTTATCGCTGGCCAGAAACGGCCGTTTTCGCCACTGCCTTTTTGGGACTACCCTCTATCACCCCAAATCCATGCGCGATGGCAAAAGAGGTCAGCGAAGCCAGCACAACAGGCATTGTATTCATCGGTGACAGCCCCACCACGAGCGCCACAATCACAACCAACGCCAACGGCATGGGTACCATCGCCGCCGGAACGGCTGCCATCATACAGGAGACAGCCAAACTCATTGGAATTTGTGGAAAAAGCAAATTTATCGCTGATCCCAGCGTGGCACCGACAAAGAAGAGGGGGAAAATAGGCCCGCCAATAAAACCAAAGGAAAGCGCACCGCTTAAAGCCAGCAGTTTAGCAAAAGCAAATAAGAACAGCAGACCAACGCCTATTTCAGCCGCCTGACTGGTCGTTATGCTCAATCCCTCAGTGCCCAAAAAGAGTGTGAGGGGCAGCGCCTTACCTAACAGCCCCAATAACAGCCCCCCCATGACACCACGCAAGATGGGCTGTTTGTTTAATGGGGCTACAAATCTTTTCAATATTTTGACAGAAAGCATAAAAAAAATGACTACGGGCAGCGCAATCATACCAAACAGAATACCGACACCGACATGCCATATTTGCAAATCATACTGCTCAGGCTGTACCAATCCCCATAAGGCAGAGAATGTGTTTCCACCCCCCCAAAAGAAGAGGCTAAACCCTATCGCTGCTGCCAGACCCACAATGAATAATGTGCCATAGTACATCGTCGTTTGCATATGTGTCGATTCTAAGATCATCAGCACCATGGCAAAGGGAGAAGAAAACAGGCCTGAATAAGCACTGGCTACACCGCTGAGGACATTGGTGCGGCTGGTTGATTCATCCAACTGGCGTCGTTCAGACAACCAGGTACCCAGTCCGGCGGCTAACATCCCGGTGGGTACTTCTGGCCCCAGGCTAAAACCGCCAATGAGCGAGACCATTGACGCCAGCAAAGAAGCAGGCACCGGTTTGGGGTCTAAACGGCCGTTATCAATCGCTTCAAACACTTCCATCTCAGCCGCATCAGTAAACTGGTGTATAACCCCAACCAACAAACCTACTGCCGTCATGATAATAACAATCGTCCAGGAACCGGAAAAAGGTTCCCAACTGGGCGGATCAGGCCAAACCAGGCTCAAGCCCCAATCCATAATAGCAATAAAAATAAAGGCGCCTATGGTGCTGAGCAGTCCAACCAACAACCCCCAGCCTAAACGCTGCCAATACTTTCTTGACCGTAAATTAAATTCTTCTGTCATGAAAGTGTACCCTATCCTTTTTTTGTCTCTCCAGATTTTTCTGCCAGCCAGGTTTGTGCTTCTTGCCAGGCACTGTCCAGCGCCTGGCCCAGGCCGGGCTGAACCGGAAATATGTTGTCACGGCCGATTTCGTCCAGCATACCTGTCTTTTTCAACGTTTCCATGACATGTGGTTCAACTCCTTCAAGCATAAAGCGGCTGCCGCCAGCCTGAACCTTTTGGGCAAATAAGGACAACTGTTTGAGAAAGGTGCTGTGAATCTCTTCCATGCCGCGCAGCCGCCAGATGATGAGGGCGTTGCTGACACCTTCGAGGGAGGGCATCTTGGCCAGGATAGCAGGTACTTCCGCAAAGAAATTGGCCCCTTCATAAGCAACTACCGTTGCCTGATTGGAAGGAAATGTTTGGGGCAAGTCTTGTTCTTGCCAGTATCCATCTTCCCCGCGTACTAATTGGAACAACCGGATTTTGGAAGCGGAGACGCCAATGTAAAGCAGCAGCGATAACCCCGCTCCCAGAAAAATGGTATATTGCAGGGGAATGAACAAAGCAGAGACGAAGGTCAACAAACCGGCGGCTGCAGACCCCCAGGACGACATGTATACCAACTTGGCATTCGGTAAACGGGCGGCAATCAATTCCCCGCCAATGACAAACAACATACCGGCAATAACGGACAGCGGCACCAACTCCGCCAGGCTGCCAAAGAGCACAAGAATCAGCCCCAACCACAGCCCGGCAAAGACACCTCCCCAGCGCGATTTGGCACCTGCTTCGACGCTGATACCGGTCCGAGACAGTGAACCACCGGTGCCCATTGACTGGAAGAAACTGCCTAGCAAATTGCCGATGCCCTGACCCACAAAATCACTGTTGGCATTGGCACGGCTGCCATCTGGATTGGGGTAGGCGGTGCTAATGCCTGCGCCTTGCACCAGTGCGACCAAAGCCACGGAAAGCGACCCTAAAGCCAGTTTCGGTATCAAAGCAAAGGCGGGCAAGGTAGGGGTAGGCAGACCGCGCGGAATGGTAGCAATGCTGCTAACCAATGGTACAGGTAGTTGCAGGAGATAAACAACAATGCTCATGATGAACAAGGTAAAGATGGCTGCCATTTTTTCTGTTTTCTTAAAGCGTTTGAAGATGAGCATGAGGATGACGGTGGTAAGGGAAACGGCCGTTATCATCCAATTCCACTGCGGTATGTGCACGAACCAATCCACCATCTCCACCAATTTGTTACCACCCGATGGCGCATAACCGGAAAAATCACCCATCTCGCCAATAACAATGAGTAGGGATGCGGCCGCTACAAAGCCCGTCATCACCGCGTTCGAGACAAAATTGACCAGACTGCCCAACCGCAGCAGCCCCATCAACAGCATCATCGTGCCTACCAAAAAAGTAATCGTAAACAAGGCAGCGGGCATCTGGCTGTCTTGAATGTTGGCCGTTTGCAAAACACTGGCTGTCGACAACGCGATAGCGCTGGTCAAGGTGCTGATCATTAAGATAGTCCCGGTTGACAGGGATGCTGCGATGGTCGTCATGATGCCCGAGTACATGCCATAAAGCGGATTGACACCAGCCAATTGAGCATAGGCCATCCCCTCAGGGATACTAAATAAGCCGGTTGCGAAACCAGCAACCACATCAGATTTCAAATTTTTAGAGTCTGGTTTCAGCGAAAGTGCATAATCTTTGATGCTCACATTCTTCTCCTTAGTTCAGTTTTTAGAACATAGGGCAAAACTTAACCCGCCAAATACCTCACTGGAGTCCGGCAAATTTCATTTTCATCTCGAGTAATGTGAAGCGATTTTCAAAATCGCTCTACACTGGTAATCGCAAAAAACGCCAGTGTCCCGTACCTCATATTGGTATATTTCATTCCGAATCAGATACCGCTTGTTTCAAACGCTGTGAGTAAGTTTCGACCGCTTCTCCCAAATCTGGAAACATCCTCTCATCCCCCAATTTCTGTGCCAAAGGGGAGTGCCTGACCATATACAACGCTTCAGGGTTGAGTGCTGCCAACCACAACACGATCCCGGCGTTTCCTAGCTGCTCTTCAAATTCTGCCAGTGACTTGAGCGCCGTATATTCAATATCAGGGATGGCATCACAATCGAGAAGCAGCACCTGCGGCGCGTTCTGGTGAATGAGTACCCATAACTTGTCGATTACCCGCGATATGTTGGCGAAGAAGATGCGTCCTTCCGTGCGCGCCAGCAACAATCCGGGGAAGGACTCATCTTGCGGATGATCTCCTAACGGCCGAAACACATCACTGTCCGGTTTGCGACCCAGCACATAAACCGGGGGGTGATCTACCTCGATAAGCAGCGTGAATAATGAAATCAGGATGGCAACCAGAATGCCTTCCAATATGCCCAATACAATCACCCCGGAAAAGGCCAACAGCGCCCATATCAGTTCGGTACGCCGGATTTGCGCCATATCGCGGAATTCGCTAATCTGAACCAATCCCGCCGCCGCCACCAGCACCAACGCGCCCAGCGTCGCTTCGGGCATGAGGCTGATGAGCGGAGCCAGGAACAAGAGGATTAAGGTGACCACAGCCACAGTTACCAATTCAGCCATCTGTGTTTTGGCCCCAGCATTGGCATTAACGGCCGTTTGTGAAGTACCCCCACCCGCCGGATAAGCCTGAAAAAAGCTGCCTGCAATATTTGCCATGCCCAGGGCGAAGAGTTCCCTGTTGGGGTCAGCCAGCGGTTCATCATGCTCGCGAAAGGCTCGCGTCGCGGCCGTTGATTCCGTAAAAGACATCAGCGCAATTCCCATCGCTGGCAGCCACAAGCTGCCGACCAGCGACAGATCCGGCAAGGAGAGAGAGGGCAGTCCGGTAGGAATTTCGCCAATAGATGAGATGCCCAGCGCGTTGAGGTTGAAGAAAGCGGCAAGCGCAATGCCGAAGATAACGGCCACCAGCGCGGCCGGAATCATCCTGGCGAAACGGGGCAAGATGAACAGAATCGCCAATGTGGCAGCCGCCAGCGCCACCGTGGGCCAACTGATCTCGTTCAGATTCGTCACCAGTAGAGCCAGCGTTTGCAAGACTGACGAGCCGCTGGGCACAGAGATGCCCAACACCTTCCCCAATTGACTGACGAAGATCACCACCCCGATCCCCGCTTTGAAGCCGGTTAACACAGGCAGCGAAATGAAGTTCGCCAGAAAACCCAAACGCAAAAAAGAAGCAAGCATCAAGAACGCGCCGACCAGGAAAGCGAGGGTAACAGCCGGCGTCACATAATCCGAGGCATTGCTCGACACGCCCACAGCCGCAATCAGCGCAGAGCCTGTCAGAATGGAGAGCGCCGAAGTTGAGCTGACACTTAACCGGCGCGAACTTCCCAACAAAGCATAGACAAGCATGGGTGCCAACGCCACATACAACCCAACCTGCACCGGCAGTCCAGCAATGGTGGCATAGGCCATCGCCTGGGGCGTCACCACAGCCGCCGCAATCAGCCCCGCCACCAGGTCAGAGCGTAACCAGCCAGATTGATAGCCGGGCAGCCAACCCATAATGGGCAAATATTTTGCCAGTTTGCTGGAATTCGCTGCCTTTGTCATTCCTTACTGTCCCTCAGAGGCAAAAACGGTGCGCCAGTCCTGCTTTATGCTGACCACAACCCAACCGCGATCCTGCGCTGTTTTCAAGGCATCTTCAGCCCCGGCCGTGTAGTCAAACTCCCGGTCAGCGTCATCATGGTTCACCAGCACACACAAAGAAGGATGCCTGTTTCCCTCGGTGTATTGCAGCATCGGGATGTCGCCGTTGGAATTACCCACCGCCAAAACAGGACGCCGCCCGATACGGCTCCAGATGCGAATGGGCTTCACCGGCCCATCATCCAATACATCAAGCTGCGGCTGTGTCAGTACGTCGCCACCATGGTCGCTGGCGCGGAATTCCAGTGAAACGCTGCTGCCAATAACCCGATCCGGCGGAATGCCGTACATTTCAGCCGTGATCGGACGCATAAAATCACGGCCGCCGCCGGAAGCAATGAAGTTGGTAAAGCCATTAGCTTCCAGAAACCGCAGTAGCTCGATCATCGGCGCATACCCGCACTGGCTGTACAACCGCTTCAGCGTCGGGTGCGACTGGGTGCGTAAAAATTCGCCAGCACGGGCGGCAAAATCTTCCACCGTAACATTGGCAAAAGCGGTAAGGATCCCTTTCATCAAAACGGGCAAATCGCTGTTATCCCCACGATAATGTTTGGTGACGGCATTACCTAGCCAAGCATAATCTTTGGTAACGGCCGTTTTCCACGGTTGTTCCTCAGCCAAATCAGGGTTCTCGTTTACCATCTCCAGCCAACGCCGCAGGATAAAATCGAGTTGGATGTATGTTGGCTTCTCACACCACAACGTACCATCGTTATCAAAAACAGCAATACGTTCCTCTGGAGGAACGTAGGCCGGGTTGTCACGATCCGTCACTTTGGCCACAAAATCCTGAATCGCTCGCCTGGTTGCTGTATCATTCCAGGATGTTAAATTAGTTTCCATTATGCTGATAACCTCAATGTGGTCTCAGGCTCTTGCCGAGCTTCAGAAGCTTAGCAGTCCTGATATACCCTTAATCAAAAAGAACAAGCCGAATACAAGCGAAACACCAATCATCAGATTATGATTATGTTGGGTTAGCCAATCAGACATATTGTTCAATATTCTTGTAGATTGCGCAGGCGCCGCAATTCGAATCAATATAGGGACCAACACCAAAGTTTCCGCCACGAGAATAAACAGCAGGTAGGCTACAATGCTGTCAAGCTGGCTTAGTTGAGCCTCGCCGATCATGGATATGGCACTCAAAGTAAAGACCCACAGATTGGGGCTAGTGACTACAATCAGACAGCCGATAAGAAAAGCCTTAATAGACGAGAAATCGTCAATCATCGTTAACCACTTGGGTGGCGATGCGTCAGGACTTTCTCCCTCTCGCCACTGCCTGTATGCCGAGATCAGCAGGAAAATTCCTAATACTGTGAGCAGCGTCGAACTGATTACCCCAGTCTGACCGAGCCCTATTGTCGCCATGACAGCCCCGGTCAATATGAAGCCAAACAAAAGCCCCTGAAGCAGACGAACGGCCGTAATACCGCCAACAAATGATATAGCCTTTAATGTCCCCCGAGCAGGTGCACGCAGCAATAAAATATCGAACAGGATCTGCCCTGGCCCAATGGTGCTGGCAATACTCAATGGTAATAAGTTAATCAATAGAGATGTCATCAGTTAACTCCTGGCGCATGGACACCAAGGTCATTTTGAAGGATAACCAGCTATTTTCCTCCAAAGGTAGAGCAGCGAGTTCTAACCCGACAAAGCAGGATACCGGTTTTACCGGTATCCTGCTATTAGAATGGTGGTCAGAAATCAAAGACCTCGTGGCTTAGTCAACTGCCATCGCCGCAGCCATCTCCATTTCGAGGTGGCGGTACTGTTCCTTCTCAACCGAAACCTCTACATATTGGATGGTGCCGCCGGTGAATTTACCCTGGGTTTCAGGCGTGTACTCTTTGGCAACGGCGTCAGCGCTGTCACGACCCACACACAGACCATCACCACATAAGGTGAACTTGCCAAGCTGAGCTTTCATCGGCCCCTCGGCCACGACTTTGTCGTTGATATAGAGCTTTGCTTTGCCGTGTGACTCACCGTACTGGCCTGCTTTCTCGCGGATGAACTCCATGCCCAGCGTGTACTTGCCTGGCTTCAGTTCCTCGTCGGAGATGAACTCCTGCTGCGGGGGGATGCCCAGGAAGTTGTATACGTAATAGAGCTTCTTCTCGTGAATAAAGAGCGAATGCCCGCCGAAGCGTGACCCATGAGCGAAGATGACACCGGAGCAGTCATCATCAACTTCGACATTGGCCAGAATCTTGAATGAACGCCCGCGCACGTTGGCCGCCACACCTTCGGGAACGGCCGTTGTGTC
>JAGRDI010000401.1:0-11390 GCA_020432765.1 Anaerolineales bacterium
GGTACAGAGATGCTGATTGATGGGCTGGGTGCGTTTTATCCCACACAAAATCTAGACCACCACCGCATGGTTGCCTTTGCCACCGATGAAAATGATGCTGTCTGGAGTGCTTTCCCCACGGTGAATACGCTGGATGGCAACTTCCAGTACTATTATGAATGGACCAATATCATTAATAGCTGGGACCTGTTGAAGCTGCCTGTTTCGGCACAGCAGCCGGCTGTGAATATGTCCATAGATAGCATACCGGGTGTACAGGATACCGTTAGTACCGATGAGACGGTTCAATTTGTGGCCAATATCACCAATATGGACAGCGCCGCCGTGTCTGGTGTGCAGCTTTTGATTAGCGGTACGGCCGGTTTGACCTTCCAGACCGCCACGGGAGCCGCCGCATTTGATTGTTCGGCGGGCAGTGCCTGCACGATTGATGTGCCACCTTTGGCCTTGGGTGAGACGGATGTGATCACAGTTACGGCCGTTACCGACAGCGACTTGTCCACAATTGATTACATCACTACTACAGCTTATCTACAAGCAGATTTACCTTTGCCCGCCTCCGATGAAATCCTGATCCATGCCGTCGATACAGATGCACCCATCGTCTTTATTTACACAAATCCCGGCAGTGCCATCGGCACAGGCATACAAACCGTTAGAGGTCGGGCTGAAGATGGCGTTGGTTCCGGTGTTGAATTCGTTGAAGTGAGCACCGATGGCAGCACCTGGCAGTTGGCAACCGGGGCACAGTTCTGGCAGGCTGCGATCACTACGCTGAGCGGTCCCACGTGGAACCTTTATGCCCGGGCGACCGATTTCCACGGTCAAACCAGCCCGGTGGCTATGGTGACACTTATTGAAGATACGGCCGCACCGATTATCACGGCAACAATCCCTTCTGTTTTAAGGAACAGCAGTATCACCGGTTTCACCCGAGATCCGGCCCCGGTTGGCGCACGTGTCGCTTCGGTTGCCATGCAGTTGGATGACGATACGGCCGTATGGCAAAATAGCACCCTTTATCAACCCGGGGCTTACGGCTTTGTGGGCCAGCAGCTCTGGCGACACATCTGGCCGCTGCCCATTGAAGATGGCGTGACGCATACGCTGCGCTTCCGGGCTGTTGACACTGCCGGCAATGTGGCCCACAGTGCTTGGTTCACAACCATGGTCGATATCGTGCCGCCAGCGGTGACGGTTAATCAACAGTTAACACAAATTGCTGTAGGCAGCAGTGATCCGGTATTGGCGGGGAGTGTGACGGATGGCGGTGGTTTTTACACGGCAACGGTGGCGATCTACCCGGCGGCAGGCGGCTATATTGAAGATGTGGTCGCCTTAAATGGCACGCAATGGTCATACACGCTCGATCAGCCGTTGGGTGAATACACACTTTATCTTTATTTTAAAGACATTGCTGGCAATACATATCAACTGCCGCAGCATACCGTGGATGTGGTTGACGTTTTACCAGATGTGGTTATTGCACCCGCTACCAGTTCAGATATTGAGCTGACCTGGACACCTCATGGCAGTTATTGCCAATATAATGTCTACCGCAGTACATCTCCCTATGTTGGCTATGCCTTGCATGCGGAAGACATGGCCAGCCCCTACACGGATGCAGGTGTTTTGGGCAATCCTGCGCTGAACTATTTTTACTATGTGGAGTGGATAGCGTGTGTGGGGGGCGGCACGGCCGTTACCGATGAAGTCGGTGCATTTGACTTTGCCATTGTGCCGGGAAACTAGCAAATGTGGATTGCGCAAACTTGTGAAATCAGAAATTTGCAAAGAGTGTGTTTTTTGAAGAGGGTGAAAAAGCATCGCGAAAACAGAACACATGTGCTAAAATTTGTTTATGAAGCACAAGCGGTCAAAGCATCTGCGGCAGTCAACAAGCAGCCATATTAATTGGAATAATGTCCTTTTAGATCAGATTCGATTGACCAAGCTGCCGGAACCGCAGTTAGAGTATCAGTTTCATGCTAACCGTCGTTGGCGTTTCGACTTTTGTTGGAAGCCGCAGTTGGTCGCCTGTGAAGTTGAAGGTGGTATCTGGATGCAGACAGACAAAGGTTATAGTAAAGGACACGCCCACCCCACAAGATTTGAGGGCGACTGTGAAAAGTACAATGAGGCCGCGTTATACGGTTGGCTTATTATTCGCGTGACGCCAGAGATGATCCGCGACGGCCGTGCTCTCGATTGGTTAGAACGAGCCTTGCTAAGCACATAAGAATCACGCATCAACATACTTGTCGTAACGACTTTGTTCCGCAGCCCACGTGCTAAACCCATTTGAAGTCTAATTCAACTGGTGCCAAGTGACAATCCTGGCATATTCAACCAGCGCCGGTAGGCGATGGCTGTGCGATCACTGCGCAAATGCAGCTCTGCTTGCAAATCGAGCGGCAGCAGTTCCGGACGTTGTGATTCGACAATTGGTTTTTACAAAATAGGCTGCCAATGGCCGCAACACCTTAAAGGGTGTAACGCACGGCCGTGTAACGTCTATATAACGCTTAGTAACTGTCCATAAATAAGTTCGTAGTGGCGGCTTTAGCCGTCCAGACCGCTAAAGCGGTTACTACAAGCCAAAACGGGAAGTTATTTTTAGATGATTACTTAACTGTTAAAATTCCTTCAACATCAAATTATGAGGTAACAACAACCATGACGGCGACACAAATATTACTGGTGAACTTAAATGATGAAGATAAACAAGCACCGGCCGCTGCGCTAATAAAAGCCGGATTTGTGGTCGCCACGGCCGTTATCCACCCATCTCGCATTTTTCGTGTACAATGTTGGTCGGAGGGCAGCGGCCGTATATTAGTGTAAATGAAGACGAATTAGCAGAAGTTCCGAACTTAACGAAGTAGCCTATGTGGGAGCAGGAGAAAAATGAATATGGCAGGCAAATATGCGGTAACAACATACCCCCGTCTTTTTATAATTGGCCTGGTTATAATTGGCACATTGCTAATTGCCGGCTGGTTTTTTGACCAGACAATTACTGTTCAGGCTGTATCCGAGGAGCTGGTTGATCCTGTGGTAGTTGTTGAATCTGAGGCAGCGGCCACTTCGACCATGCTCAGTGCAGGCGTATCCACAAACTCAGTTACCACATCCCCTCCTCAACAAGATTCCCAACCTGCATTTGAAAACATTCAAGAGCGTATGACGGCCGTTGGGGTGTACGACTTTGCCGCCCTGGTTGAACAAACCTTCATTCCCCGTGCTTCAGCTGCCACTATCGGACAAACGGCCGAACATTTTAAGACTCACATCAGCGGCAAAGTCACCGGCCCGCAGCAGGCGAAACTTAATATGCGCCTGTCGGGTGGAAAGGGTATCAATTCGCCGTTGATTCAGCTGCAGCAAAATGGTGCGGAAACTTATTTGATTGAGGATGGGGAGCGTACCCTGGTTGAAAATCCGACCGGCTTTTTTGCTTCGCCTGCTGCTCAGGAAGCCTATCTGGCAACGGCCGTTAACATCCGCATCGATCAAACAGCCTCCAGCGAAAACGTAACCGTCTACAAATACGACATCGACGGCCCCGGTTACGCTGCTTATATGCGTGATCTGGCCCAAGCGGAACTGCCCGTTTCCTTGCGTGGTGGTCAGATTAGCCCGTCTCCCATTTTGCAGCGTCTCAGCGGACAGGGCGAAATTTGGGTTGATGCCAATGGCCTGCCCACCCGCCAAATCCTCGACATCCATATTCCCAAAGCCAGCGACAATTTAGACTTAGATTCCCACATGGTGCTGGATTACAAATATGATCCGGAACTTGTCGCCGCTCTGCCACCACTGGAAAAATCAGTTTCTTTGACCGCTTTTGTGAGTACAGTTTTTGAAACAGACTCGGCAAGTAAGGCTGAGTTTGTGGAAACGCCTGTGCTGAGCAAAGTCGAAGTAGCCGTTGACTACGCCAGCACCGCGAGTACACAAGTTGTAGAAACAGTGGAGGCTGAGCTTGTCGAAGCCGTCACCACAACTTCCAACGCCACCCCGCAAATCCTTTTCACGCTGGCTATTATTGTCGCCCTTTTGTTCCTCCTACGAAACAAACGTGTGCGCCATTATGCTGTGCCGCTGGGTTTGAGCCTTATTTTTCTCCTTACCCCCGCCTTACACATCGCGGAACTCACACTGTATGATGCCCGCACTGCCCACGCCCGCCCTCTGGTGGATGTGGTCAATGAACAAATCCAGGCTGAACAGGCTGCCCCGCAAGCTGTGCCGGAAATGTTATTCAACGAACCCGAGGCGATTCCACCAACGGCTACTTCGGCTGCGCTCAGCACAGGCTTATCCACCACGGATCCGGCCGTTAGCTGCGGTGATGGCGATACCGGCACCGACACCGATCAAGACACCCTCAGCGATTTTGTCGAAAACTGTCTGGGCACAGACGCCCTTAACGCCGACACTGATTACGATCTAATTCCCGATAATGTGGAGGTGAACGGCTTTATGTATGGCGGCCAACAGTGGTACAGCAATCCCAATAAGCCCGACAGCAACGCCGACGGCATTCAGGACGGCATCGAATGGGCTGCGCCCCATGGTGAAGCAACGGCCGTTGACCTGGACAGCGATGGCTTACCCAATCTCTGGGACGATGATGACGACGGCGATGGCATACGCGACACGCTCGATTTAGATCCTTTCTCCGTTACCGGCTACAAAAGCAGCTTCAAATTCGTTTCCCAAAAAGGCGGCAGCACCTTCGCCGGTTATCAATACATCGAACTGCAAATTCAACCAGAAGATATGGGCCACATGGCCTACAGCAATAATCCGCTCAACTGGCCTAACGGCGATGAAGAGGGTACGCTGTTAGATGCCGATAACAGCAGCGATGATATTTATTTGGCTCCCTATTTACGCGTGAACACCCAAACCCCGCCCAGTGAGGATTTGCTGGACGCCTACAACATCGGTTGGTTTAAGGAAAGGTGGACCGATAACTACACTTTATATCTGCCGTTGAGCACCATTAACGACGGTGGCGAAGCTGTCGGTTTCTATGCCAAAATTGCTTACGATCCGGATGCGCTCGCTGACATCAGTTGGGATACCATGAAATTAATCTGGATGGCCCAAATGTTTAATGACGAAATCACCGATGACGGCGTGGAAACGGCCGGCGAAATCATCAACGAGTATGAAGAAGACGCCTATCGTTTAGCCAGCCTGAAAGTGACCATGAGTGATGATGTCAAGGTCGCCTGGTTTGGCACACCAAACACCCCCAACGAAGACCGCGATCTATTTAATATGTTGTTAGGCATGAATGCTGCCTTTTTGGGTTTTGAGAACCCCAATTGGCAAACCGTCGTGGATCGCTTTTCCACCGCTGCTACGCCCATTACCGAGACCTGGGGTGTTCCGGCGGCAGATGTCGTTGTGGCCTCGACAACTCTTAATCATCTGGATGAAATTTCCGGGGCAACTAGCACAGTGGTCCCCGATCTGCTCACAAATAATGGGTATCCGATGATGGAAGCTGCTTCGCTGATTGTTGCCTCGGAACAGGATGCCGGCTGGTACAGCCTGGACGATATGGATTCTATGGTATTGTCGGGGAATGAGTTTTCGGCCAACTTGACCCAGATTCCCCTCCACACCATGCGCACCCTCAACCTTGCCGGGTATGAATATGACAGTGGGTGGGAGGCGTTGACCGGTGAGGATTATCTCGATGCCATTATGGCGCGTTATGATGATTTGTCCGCGACCCTGGCTGACTTGCAAACCCTTTATCCGGGGATGGAAGAAGCAGATTTGCGTGTCGTGCTGTTGATGCTGTACGGTTCCTGGTATAACGGCCATGTGAGTCTCATCCGCACTGATGGTCAATTAAATGTCGGCGCAACGGCCGATGACACAGCCATCACCAACCGCTACGGATCATATGCGCAAAATAATGAAACCATTGGCTACCTGGTCAATTCTTTAGGGTTTGGTGAAGGTGGCGGTGGTTTTGTGCTCGATACGGCCGCCGGCATTTTCCAATATATGCGCAATGATGAAGATCAAACGGTTGGCTATAGTGCTACCAAAGCCCCGTTTATGTATGGCCTTGTCGATGAAGGCTTTTACAATGATGGTAAAGCATTTTCCTATGGCCTGATGGGCGCAGCCTACGTGTTTGGCTACGGCCGTGGCATTGCCATGGCCGGAACCTGGTTAAAAGTCCTCAATTTCGCCAAAGCGACGGTCATCCTGACGGCCGTTATCCTGGTCGTTCAACTAGGATTTGCCTGGTACAACTTCTATCAATCCTACAGCGCCGCCACCAATGATTATGAGCGGGACGAAGCCTTAGGCTATGCGCTTATGTATACCTTTGTGACCATCCTTTTTTTCGCGCTGGCGGTGACAGGTGTGGGCCTCATTCTCGTCGGCCTGGTGTATCTGGCCGAGGCCATCGCCTACTTTGGTTTTGGCGTCAGCATTTTAGAAACGGTTTACAGCATTGTTGCCACGGCCGATGACCTGACCAAAATAAATGATTTATCCTTTACGGGCGCCTCAATCGACCTGCGCGGCGGTACCGGCATTGATTCCGGTAGCACACTTGTTTTGGAAGATAGTTTCATAGGGGAGATTGTCACCAACAAAGCGGAGGGAATTGTTGATCAACAAGGCACAAGCGGTGATCTTTATTATTATTCTCGCAGCCGTGGTTATTACACCGGCAGCAGCAATAGTGATTACGTTTTCTCGCAAGATGACGGTTACATGTCTTGTCATTATCACGACGACTACAACAAACAACATTGTCAAAATAACATCGAAGCCCGCTTCAAATTTAAAAAAGCCAAAATAAATATGCTGCTGAAGGCCAATGTTAAAATTTGGACGCAAAAGCGGGTCTGGGTCTGTCAAATCACCGATAATTGCAGCCCTAATGCCGTCGAAAACACCTGGCCGGATGACATGCCCTCAGAAGATCGCTGGGATCCAATTGAGATTGTAGTCGATGTCATCCCCGACACGGTAGCGGGATTGTGGAATTGGAATGAACTGTCTGCTGCCGACCGCGATGGTGACGGCCTGGCTTATATCGCTGAGTTTATCAATGGCACGTCTGCCCTGGATTGGGATTCAGATGACGATGGTTTAGGGGACGGCTTTGAGATTGATGTGCAAGAAAGTTACGGCACCAAGCCTACCGTCGCCGATTCCGACCTGGATGGCCTCTTGGACGGGCAGGAATTTCGTGCTGGCCTGTCCGTGTCTGACAACGATACGGATAGCGATGGATTAACGGATGGAGCTGAGATGTTGTTATGGAATGATAACAGCAGTACCTGGTCGAGCGGTGGCTGGTTTGTCAATATCGACGGGCAGGATTATTGGGTATTTAGCAATGCCCTGGCCCCCGATTGGGATGGCGATGGTCTGAACGATGCCGCCGAAGCCAGCAATGGCACCAGCCCCAATGCTTACAACGCTGCCCCGCGCTTGTGGTTATCGACAATGCAAGACACAAATAATCCCACCGGCAGTACGGCCGTCTTTTTAGGTCCCAATGATCCGTTTACGGCGCGGCTCGATTTGCTGAGTACCGGCCCTACCGCTATTACCACAACCCTGAGCTTATGTTTCCCGGCCGGTATCGCCAATATCGCCGTCACCCCCAGCGGAGACAGTGTGCCCACGACCCAAACCAATGGTGCTTGTCGCGAATGGGATTTCAGCAGCGATAATTTGCTGACCGGGGAAACGTTTGCGGTTGATATCGCCGCCACGGGCAGCATGACCACCTCGGCCGCTGCATTGACCGTGGCACTGAGTTATCCGGTAGATGGGGCACCAGGCGTCATGGGTGATGCCATTGACTTGCTGACCGATGCCGATAATCCCACCGTCTTTTTCTCGGAACCGGCAGATGGCATTTTGCTGGGCAATGGCATGACCCACTTTGTACTGGGCGGCGGTGCGGCTGATGCCACCACCTGGGTGGATCATGTGGCAGTGACGGTTCCCGGCGGCACCTACACGGCCACCGGCACAGCACCGTGGGCCTACACCTGGGAACTGCCGGCAGATGGCGTACATAATTTATCCGTCCAGTCCGTTGATTTTCTCGGCAATGTCAGCAGCACCGATACGCGCCAGGTGATGGTCGATAACACGGGGCCAACGGCCGTTGTCTCTTTTAACAGCGCCTATGCGATCAGCAGCACCAACTCGACGGCCATTTCGATTACGATGCAGGGTTCAGCAACCGATAATTTGAGCGGCTTGCAGCGGGTGCAGATGAGTTTGAACGGCCGTCCCTGGCGTACCGTCTGGACAGACGACAGCTACCCGCTCACTGCCAACTGGAGCGGCGCGTGGACGCTGGCCAACAGCGACGGCGCACAAGGTAAACATGATGTGCGTGTACGCGCCTTTGACAAAGCGGGCAACATTGGTCCTATTACCGAAGGCAACATCGTCGTCGATTTGCTGGCCCCCACCACGGAAATGACCAATCGTGCCTTTTTGGCCGCACCGCCCAGCGTAGCGGCTAATCAAGCACTCGATTTATATGGCGTGGCCAACGATGCCGGGCGCAATCCACTGACGGCGACACCGCGTGAGTTGGCGGGAACCCTGGACAGCATCAACGATGCCACCATTTTGCTGCAGCTTGATGCCTTGACCGATGATGACAACGGCGTGACCTTAAGCTGGATCGGTGACTTTAACGGCGACCGGCTGGCCGATCTGGCTGTCGGTCTGCCGGCTGCGGCCAATGGCGCAGGCGAAGTTGTGCTTGTCGAGGGTGCTGGCGGCGATTGGGCTGTGCCGCGTCTCGGCGAGACGGATTACCTGGGCGAGAGTCGTTCTATCTTTACCGGTGCGGTCGGTGCCGGGCTGGGTTCGGTCATCGCTTATGCCGGGGATGTGAATGGGGATGGTCTGGGGGATATGTTGGTTGGTGATCCGGCCAACAATCGTGTCTTTTTGGTGCGTGGACGGGTGACCGATCTGCCTGAAGGTCAGACGCTAACTGCGTCGAACGGGGCGCAATGGCTGGAACTGCTGCCACCGGCGGGGATGACGATTGGCACGGCCGTTGCCTCCGCAGGCGATGTAAACGGTGACACCTTAGACGATTTCCTCATTGGTGCCTCTGATGGGGCCAACTCAATCGCCTACCTGATTCTGGGCGATTTGCAGCAAAACGATGCGGTAGACATCAGTGAATTTGCTGCAGCGGCGATCAGCATGGGCGCGGGGGGAGCGCTTTCCGTATCCGGTGTGGGCGATGTCGATGACGACGAAATAGATGATTTTGCAGTGGGCTTTGGTGGGCTGGTGTATCTCTTTAAGGGCAGCGAGATGTTTGCCCAATTGGATACCATCTCCATGACCCTGGCCGATGCCGCAGACAGCTTTGCCGGCAGCGACGCCGTGCCAACCATCGTGCCTTTTGGTGATTTGAACAACGATGACATCGGCGACTTTGGCTTCACCAGCGGCGCTGTGCCTCAGGTTGTGTTGGGCAGTGCCGGGGGTGGTTGGTCGGCGCAAGGGTTGAGTTTGAACCCTGCTGCCTCTGGTATCCTCGCTGCCGGGGGGGATGTTGATCGTAACGGCCACAGCGATATTCTTGTAGGCAATGCGGATGGGGATTTGTTTGTCATTGGCGGCGAGAATTTGAGCGCGGTGGATGCCACTATCGAAAATGTGCGTGCGGTGGCTTCCGCACCGTATACACGGGGTGGTGATTTGAATGCCGATGATGCCGCCGATATTGTGGTGATGCCGTCGGATGGTGGGGTGGTTAATCAGGTGGTGATGAATGATCTGGTACCGCCGCATATTCAGCGGGAGTGGCTGCCCAGAAACCCATCAGCGGATGGGGGGAATGGGACGGATGAAGAAATAAGAATTGAAGAAGGGGGAAATGAGGTAGAAGTTGGGCGGGCGCCGGCTGCTTTGCTGCATGTGGATGATGATTATTGTGATGTTTGTGCCAATGATGGGTATCCCTGGGGGGTGACGGCTTTTGCTGATTTGCAAACGGCCGTTAACACAGCTGCTGCCAACGATACGATCCGGGTGCATCCGGGTGTTTATCCCAGCTTTACGGTCAGTACAGATGGCTTGACGATTGATGGCGTGATGGCCGATGCGGTCTTTGTGGATGGTGGTGGCGGGGCAACGGCCGTGACTATCGACAATGCAATTGGTGTCACCCTGCAAGATATGACCATCCGCAACGCCGACATCCTGGTGAATCTGCTTGATGCCGGTTTTGACGGCTGGTACAACAACGGGGATCGCATTCAACTTAACCGCGTGTTACTGCAAAACTTCACTACCCATGCCGTGGCCATGACCGATGACAGCACCATCAAAGTGGACAACACGACGATGGTTGGCACTACCGACTTCATCAATATGACTGTCGACGGCAGTTGGACCGATACAGCCTTCACCCAAATCATCACTGACAGCCGTGTGGCGGTTGGCAATAATGGTGGTTGGGCCGTTAACAGTTACCAACTGTTTTTCGTCAAGGACAATGGCAGCAACGATGAAGTTAACGTTTATGAAATAGACAGTGGAAGTTGGACAACAAAAACGATCCGTGCCGGTGGCGCTGTTACCAGCACCGCCTTCATTGCCCAGCAAGGTGAGCATAATGCACTGTGGGCGTTACGGCCGTCTGGGGAAGGCTACGTGGCCAGCCTGACCCGTTATCCGCACTCTGTCGGCGGCACAACCATTGATTTGGACACCTTTGGCGATGAACCGGGAATTGGGGCCACAATGTCTTTTGCCGCCAACTACCACATCCATATGTTTATGGGTGAAACAAATGATAAGTTTTATCGTTACGTCGCGACCCCTACCGGTCAGGGCTTACACAAATTCAAAACGCTTGCAGCCCCGCCGGGGCCGGTTGGCGAAGGCTCGGCCATCACCTCTTATGGTTATGGTTTTCCCTCTCACGCTTTCCTCGGCAATGGCGCAAAGACCTTTTGTATTTGGGATGCTGTTAATACCGGTGACACCGGCACCTGGGACTGTTCGCTGGCGGAACTGCCGGAAACCCCAGGTGGTGGTTCGGCTTTAGCCTCCGGCGGCGATGATTATTGGGAGGACACCGGTTACCTCTATGCCGTGCCCGGTGGCGGCAGCCAAAACTGGTATCGCTATGACAAAAATGGTGATAGCTGGCAATTGATGCCGCCCTTACCCATCCCCATCAACGACGGCGGCGGTATGCTCAAATTGGGTGACTTTTTCTACTTTATGGGCGGTGGGAGCAGTGACCAGGTCTGGCGTTATGGCCCTACCAATGACGCCGGTTATACCAAGTTTGATCTCGCTAATCTGGCCATTGTCACCGAAGAAACGACGCCCAG
>JAGRDI010000401.1:11473-13987 GCA_020432765.1 Anaerolineales bacterium
CAACCACCAGTTGGACGACCCATGGTGCGGTCACAACCACCCTTGATGCGGCCAATTTTCTGGATGTCGATCATGAAATCTACCGCCTGACAAGTGCATCAAGCATCACTGCCGGCTATCACGATTACAAACCCCAGGCCACAGTAAAACCCGGCGGTTCCGGCTTCAACATTTACAGCAGTATCCAGTCGGCCATCAACAGCGGCGCCAATGAAGTGATCATCAAAACGGGCAGCTATGCAGAAGATTTTTATCTTGTTTCCGGTGTCAATGTGGTGGGGGCCGGCGCGGATCGCACTGTTGTTAACTGGCCGGCAGGCAGCAATGCCACCAACGCCCTGGTCAGTGCCGAAGGGATTCGTGGCGCCTCTCTCTCCCGTTTGAGTTTGGTGGGCGATGGCGCGGTTACCGGTGTGGCCGCCGATGGTCAAATTCAGGATTCCGACCTGAGACGCACAGTCATCGAGAGCATGAGCACGGGTATTCTGATTGAGGATTTGAACAGCGAAATAGCAGTCGTCAATAACACGATTATCGGCAACCAGACCGGCATGGAAGCGGTAAACTGCGGCTCGATCAACGCTCGCAACAATATCATTGCCTACAACACAAATACAGGACTGGCCTATGAAGGCTGTGCCGCCACGCAGCTGCACACCTACAACGATTATTGGGCCAATGGCAGCGATCTCAACCCCAACAGTCCCGGCAGCGGTGAACTCTTTCTCAATCCGCTTTTCCTCGACCTGGCGGCCGATGATTTCCGCACGGAATCATTCTCGCCAGTGATCGACAGTGGTGATCCGGCCGATGCCACCCCACCCGGCTCCGGCGGCCGTGTGGATATTGGTCATATCGAGCAGTATGGGGCCAGCTTCTTTGTCGATGATGATTACTGCGCAACCTGCGTCAACGATGGCTTGCTCTGGCAGGTAGATGCCTTTGACAGCATTCAAGATGCCGTCGAGGCCGCCGAAGCGGTGCAAACATCACTGACAACAAGTGCTGTTGTCCCCTATACCGTTGGCGTGGCTCCCGGGACATATGTCGAACGGGTTGTCATCAAATCACCAATCACGGTCATCGGCAGCGGGCCGGAAGTCACGCGCCTTGAATTGGTTAACGTGGGCCAGCAAAATGATGGCGGTGCGGTAGTAGAATTCTCCGGTGCAGCCTATGCCGGTATTGAAGGTTTCACCATTTTCGGCCGTGATACCGGCGGCTATTCCACTGGTGTACTGGTTACGGATGCTGCCAATAATATTACCATCCAGCGCAACCTGATCATCGAGCATGGTTCAGTTTTGGGCGAAGGGGTTTTGTTCGAAGAACGCGGTTCGGGCGAGGTGCTGTTTAATACGATGGTCAATGTTGGTGTTGGCGTACAGGCAAACGATACCTGGGCGGTGGCCATGGCTAAAAACAATATTATTGACAACACCTTTGCCTGTTTTGAGGCCAATAACCTGGGCGTGATCGTCAGTGATTACAATTTGGTGCGTAATTGCAGTTGGTCGTCTCATTTGCGCGTTGATATTGGCGAAAATGACCTCATTGATGTCGATCCGCTGTATGTTGATACCACGCATTACGCGATTCAGGAAGGTTCCCCGGCGATGGATACGGCCCATCCCCTGGCGGAAGTACCGCTGGGCGGCGGCATTACGGCCGATCGCGGTTACTTTGAAGTAACAGACGAATCGATTGCTGTGTCTGTGCTGCTGGGCAAGCTGGATGAGTCGCGGGTGACAACCAATGTCGGTGTGCAAAGTGTGGAGTATGGCGTGGTCCCGGTGCTTGATACCAGCAGTTCCGTGACGGAGACATTGCCGAGTTCGTGGAATACGGCCGTTCTCGCCACCCCCAACCAATCCCTCACCTACTGGGACGGCAGCCACACGCCCACCAGCGAAGGTTACTACCGCATCTACAGCCGCGCTACCGATCTGCTAGACAACAGCGAAACAGAGCCACTGGACTGGTATGATGGCGCTTTTATCGTTGATGATACTGCGCCGGTTGTGACCTGGGTTGCCCCGGCCGATAGTTCCTCTCATGCGACTGGCTTCCTGACCTTACAAGCGGAAACGGCCGATTACACCCTCGATTTCTTTAATGTGGCCGAGATCGCTTTTGAGATTGACGGAACTGCCTACCCGGCCACCTGGTCGACCACGCCGTGGACGGCCGATGGCAGCAGCCCACGCTCTTTCCTTTTATATACGGACGTGATTTCCACCGGTTTGGCCGTTGGCTCACACAGCGCCAAAGCAGTCGTGACCGATGGTGCGGGCAATGTGGGTGAAACGGCCTTGATTAACTTTGATGTGACGGGGGTGGGAACGGCCGATACCATCACACCCACCATCACCATCACCTCGCATGTCAGCGGCGACATCATCAACAGCGTGCAAACGACCATCGCCGGCAGCGGCAGCGATGCCGACAGCGGCATTCAAGGCTACTATATCAGCTTCAATGCTGGCATTTCCTGGCAAGAAATGACCAATACCG
>JAGRDI010000402.1:0-3881 GCA_020432765.1 Anaerolineales bacterium
TTCTATACCATTTATCGCTTGCAGTATGGTAAATTAACCTCACGCATGGGTCGTTGGTATACCTTGTATTTGGTTTTTGTGGCTTTAACAGCCATCTTATTTATCGTTTTTGCAGTTGTATTCGATCAATTAAGTTTGTATACCCAAACTCTTGGTGTTGGGGTAGTTGTGATATCCTTATCAATTCTAATCATGCTGGTAGGAGTGATACCATTTATTTCATTACCGGCTTTAGTTGGAGCGTACTCAAATAATAGGGATCAACCCGACAACGGTTTGGAATTGCGCGTAAATCATTTATTAACACCATTTTTATTTTTTTTACTTTTAGGAACGGCCGTCTTTGGTGTATGTATTTTATTAATGGCAAGTTTCCAATTGTCGAATGAGGCTGTACCCTGGTTACTCTTGATAGCAATGACAACAAGTATCCTCGTGTATATTGGTTATCAGCCTTTCAGTCATTTTATTGAACATAGACTCTTTGGCATTGTTCACGCACCAACACACCTATTACCCCTCTATGCTGACCAAATTACGCAAAGCTATCGCCGTGACAATCTTTCTAATTTGCTCTCAAATGAAGTTTTTCCCAGCTTATCAATACGGCAATCTGCACTACTTTTTTTCGATGAAAATCAACCAGTGCAAGAGATATGTCTAGTAGGCGTTTCAACCACACAATTACCAACCAAAGAAGAATTGATAAATTTAGTAACCAGCAAGGAAACACCTGAAAAGATGAGAGATCAGGAAAATTGGATTCAGCATGCTCTTCCACTCAATTTTGATAACGATCTAATTGGGGTTTGGCTGTTTGGGCGACGAGATCCTGATGATCTCTACTCAAAAGATGACATACGTATCTTACAGGCTTTAGCCAATCAAACCGCAACAGCCTTAATGAACATCATCCACCGTGATAAACTACATCACCTTTACCGGCATAACATAAATGTACATGAACAGGAGCGCTTACGCCTCTCGAGAATTTTGCACGATGACATTTTAAATGGTATGACGGCTTTGGGGCTGTACACTGATAAACAAGCTGCATCTGAGTTCCGAGAGATATACAAATCCATCACAACGCAGATAAAACAAGCAAGTCGGGGTCTACGACCCGCTATGCTTAACTACGGACTTTGGTCTGCAATAGACGAATTGACAGTCAATTTACACGAACAGTTTGCTCATGCCGATATCTTACTGAATGTGCTGCCTAGTGATTGCCGTTATCCGTCAAATGTTGAACTGCATATATTTCGGATCGTCCAAGAAGCGCTGCGCAATATTTTTAAACACACACAAGCAGAATCAATTTATATCAACGGGGCGTTAACGGAACACGCCATATATTTGGCGATCACAGATGATGGTCAAGGATTTCCCATCAATAATATTTCCTTAGAATATTTATTACAACACAATCATTTTGGTTTAGCAGGGATATTTGAAAGAGCTGAGATTATTGGCGCGCAGTTGCACATTGAATCAATAACCAACGAGGGAACTACAATTACGATAACCTGGCAAGAAAACAACAAACCCCAAACCTGATCTTCAACAAACTTGATTTATTGTGTTGTCTGTTCCAAAAATCCCAGCAGCTGCTCACGAATCCCGTCACGCACATGCCGGAAAATCGCCATCTTTTCTGCCTCTGTGCCAATTGCATGCGCCGGATCAGGAAAAGGAATGTGCTTTTTACGTCCCTGCCCAAGCCAAAGTGGGCATTTTTCGGCAGCATCATCACAAACAGTAATCACCCAATCCAACGGCATATCACGAAATTCGTCAGTCGATTTTGATTCGTGAGCGGAAATATCGATACCAATTTCAGCCATTGCTGCAATTGCTAAAGGATGCACATAGCCAGATGGTTCAGTGCCGGCAGAATATGCTTGCCATGTGTCCCCCATAAAGTACGTAACCAAACCTTCTGCCATATGACTACGGCAGGAGTTACCAGTGCATAAAATCAATACGCTCTTTTTGTGCATAGTTGTAAGTCCCTAATAATGCCTATTTTTGCCAGGCGGGCAGCATACCATTTGGGGCGATTTCTCGCATGCTGCCGGTTGCGATTTCTAACAGCCAGATACTTGGTACGGCCGTTGGATCATTCAATTCAAATCTCTGAAAAAGCAGAACCTTGCCATCCGGCGACCAGTCAGGAGGACCATAATTAACCAACAAATCATCCGTTAAAGCATGGGCATCGCTACCGTCTGGGCGCATGAGCCATAGCTGCCGCCCGCTAGCAGTTTGAGGCTTTTTGCGGCCAAAGGCGATCCATTCTCCATCCGGTGACCAGGCTGGTGTGCCGTCATCCACAACCATACTCGGGCTGATGAGATTGATATCGCCAGTTTCGGGATCGGCGACAGAGAGGTAAACGGCCGTTTCATAATCATGTGTGTGTGTTTCATGTGCTTCGCCTTCCTCTCCATGAATAATCGCCACATCCAGATTACCGACCACGAACTGATTACTGTCTGGATGCCAACTGATAGGCATGCCAATTTCATCAGGGAAAAAGTTGAAACGGCCGTCCTCCAAATGATACACATACACCCCATCATCTTCAGGCGCAACATACCCCAACCATTGGCCATCGGGCGAAAAACGCGCCCCAGAGCCGTGGGCCAGCTCATCTTCCAAAACAGGTAAAGTTTCGCCTGATTCGCTGTCCAGCCACCAAAGCGACGCTGCGCCGCTAATACCATCTGATATAAGTATGCGCTTCTCGTAGATGATCTTTTGATTGTCTGGCGACCAGACCAGATTAGCGCATTCGGCTTGAGGGCAATCGAGGATCTTGCGTAGGTTACGGCCGTTACTGCCCAGCATCCAAATCTCACTGTCACCATAATCAGACAAAACCGTATAAACAATCTGCTTGCCATCCGGTGCAATCGCAAAATCATACACCCCCGCTGCATCTGATGTTAAAGCTTGCGGCTCTTTCATTGTTGTCACGCGGTAAATTTGATTGCGATCATTTTCATCGCGACCTAAGTAGAGGATAGGCGGCAGTTCATCACCGCCTGGCTGGCAAGCCGTTAATATCAATCCGGGTAGGAACAGCCATAATAACCATTTCGACATACAGGGATATTACTTGGTGGTTTACGGCCGTTCCACCCTTGTGCCTGATCTATTACACAGCACTCATGCTGTGCCAAGAGGCGGCGCTTCATATTCTGATTCGATTTCCTGATAGATACCGGTTGCCATATAAATTACCCATTCACAAATATTGATCATACGATCAGCAGCGCGTTCAATATTATGAATGACCCATTCCAACTGACTAGCACGTTCGATTTCTTGTGGATTATCACGCGCATAAGCCAAAATATCGACATAAAGCTTCCTAAAAATATCATCTACCAGATCATCAGAAGGAGGCACACTGCGTGCTAACGTTTCATCATTTTTAGCAAAGGCATCTAAACTGCGGCGCAGCATATTGCGCGCAAGTCCTGCCATTATCGGCAAATTGTCACGAAATGATATCAAAAGTGACTGATCACCCAACAACAAGCTCGTGCGGCTAATTCCTTTGACGTAATCATTGATACGCTCCAATTCCCCCACTATCTCCAGCGTAGCCGCTATAAAGCGCATATCTCTCGCCGTAGGTTGCTGCGTAGCGATCAATTTCAAGCAATCCATAATGATCGTGATCTGCCGCTCATTCACCGCTTTATCAGACTCAATTATCGCATAGGCTGTATCGATATCGCGTGCAAGCAAAGCGGTAACGACTTTAGGGATATTTTGTTCAACCTCGCTGCCCAATGCCAATACACGCGCTTGCAAATCTTGTAATGAATGATCATAAGCTGCTCTTATCATGCTGTCCTCCAACAATT
>JAGRDI010000402.1:3945-7019 GCA_020432765.1 Anaerolineales bacterium
CCAAAACGGCCTGTAATATATTGTTCTGTTATGTCTTGCTTCGGGTTCGTGAAAAGTGATTCAGTTTCACCATATTCAACCAAATAACCGGCGCGATCTTTATCCATGTTAAAAAAGGCTGTGTAGTCGGAGGCACGAGCTGCTTGCTGCATATTGTGCGTGACGATCAAAATCGTATAATGTTCTTTAAGTTTTTGAATCAACTCTTCAATTCGTAATGTCGAAATTGGATCAAGAGCAGAAGCCGGTTCATCCATCAAAATGATTTCGGGTTTGACTGCAATCGTACGCGCAATGCACAAACGCTGCTGTTGGCCACCTGAAAGCGATAATCCACTTTGGTCGAGTTTATCTTTCACATCATCCCAAACGGCCGCATCACGCAGCGATTGTTCGACAAGTTCATCCATATCCTGTTTGCCACCCTTGAAACCATTGATCTTTGCACCCCAGGCCACATTATCATAAATGGTTTTGGGAAAGGGGTTTGGTTTCTGGAACACCATGCCGACGCGCCGCCGGATAGCCACCGGGTCTACATCATCATCATAAATATTCTTGCCGTGGAAAAAGATTTCGCCTTCGGCACGAGAAATAGGAATCAGGTCATTCATGCGATTAAATGAACGTAAAACCGTGCTTTTGCCGCAGCCGGAAGGACCAATCAGCGCGGTAATTTTATTGACGTTGAACTTTAGATTTACATTTTTTACAGCGCGAAAACTGCCATAATAGATGCTCAGATCACGCGCCTCAACGGCGTAGGTACCATTACGAGAATTTGTAGAATTTGTCATTTGCTTCTACCCTCTTACGATAATTGTTTTGAATAGCGATTGCGCAGGAAGATAGCCAACGCATTTAGAATTAATAAAAGCACCAGCAAGGCGATAATGGCAGCACCGGCAATATTGCGGAATGTGTCTTGTGGGCGCGTTGTCCATTGATAAATTTGAGCTGGCAAGGTGGTAAATTTTGAAAAGGGACTGCTGGGATCTGTCGTGATGAAAGTCGAAGCCCCTACAACAACCAGTGGTGCGGTTTCACCTATCATACGTGACATCGTCAAGATGGTGCCAGTGAGGATACCGGAAATTGACGCGGGCAAAACATGGTGCCAGATCGTTTGCCATTTGGTCGCGCCAAGCCCCATGCTGCCTTCACGCAGCGAATTCGGCACCGCCTTGATCGCTTCCTGAGCAGCAATGATGATAATTGGCAGACCAAGTAAGCCTAAGGTCAAACCAGCTGAGATAATCGTACGGCCGTTTGCTGTTGCCCCCGCATCCACAAAACCAAAAGCTGCACCACTAGTCAATGGTTCCAAAGCGCGTACAAATACAGCCAATCCCAACATACCATAAATAATCGATGGTACGCCTGCTAGATTGTTGATATTGGTCTGAATGATACGGTTGTACCATTTTTCACTGTCAGCATATTCCTGCAGGTAAATAGCTGCTGCCACACCAAAGGGAAAGGCGAATAAAATAGCAATGCCTACTACCCAAATTGAACCCAGGATTGCAGTGCGGATACCGGCAATTTCAGGTTGACTCGATTGGGGGCTAATCGCAAAGCTGCCACTTAGCCAGGATTTAAATTTGACTTCAGCATTGGGATAATCAACAGCGGCCGTTGCGAAAATTTCATTTTTGTTGAGCAGCGAATCAAACAAGAACCAGGATTTTAAGATTTTAGGTTTAACAACATCTTCTTGGATCAGGGTTTGCAGCGAGGCAGCATTATGTGGTGCGGCTGTACAGCCATCAGGTGGATTATCACTGGCACAAGCATTGTCATATGCTTCTTGATTGTCACAAACCAATCGATCCGCATAAAATTTCTGCGTGCGTTCAACAGCGCGACAACGACCTAGAGTAACATTGGCTGTATATGCACCCACCAGGCCATCATATGACAAGTCACCTAAAGCTTGTTGCAAAAATGTAGTTTGAACGAAGAAATCCATCGTACCACTGTCGGCAGTAGGAATATAGCGTGCAATTTCTGTTTGTGGCCAGGACGCATCAATGTCTGACCAGGTAACGGCCTCAGTAAAGAGTTGTTCCAATTGTTGGTCATTGATGTCGGTGACAAAATCATTGGCGCTGTTAACTACCACGACAACAGCGTCTGTACCCACGCGAAATTCAAGCGGGTTACGGCCGTTTGCGCGACACGCCTCAAATTCAGTTGTTTCTATAGGGCGGCTGGCATCGACGATATCAATATTGTCATTATCGATACAAAACGCAGTGAAACCGCCGCCTGTACCGGTACTTTCTAAATTGATCTCACCTTGAAAGCCGTCAGCGATAAACTTGTCCGCTATTAACTCAGTAATAGGAAAAACAGTCGAACTGCCCACTATATTGATCTCACCAGAATAGTCTGCCGGGTTGATAGTTGGCAGTGCCTCTATTCCCCGCCCGGCCAGAATTTCTTCTAACTGCAAAGCCAGAGCCTCGGCATCGGCAGGAAAATAACCCACCTGGCTGACAACTTCATCCAAATGCGTAAGGTAATAAATTAGGAAAGCACTTACTTCCGGTTTATCTGCAACAATAGATTCAGCACTATAGATATATAACGGCCGTACCTCTGAATATTCGCCGCTGTTAACTGTTTCAGCAGTGGGCGTCACCCCATCAATCGACAACAGCTTTAAGCCATCTTGATTCGCATTGTAAAAAGCATAACCAAAAAAACCGCTGCCATTGGGATCGCTGGCGATAGCATCGGCCAATGCCTGATCGTCTTCATTGGATAAAACCACATTAGGTGCGTTTACAACACGTCCTTTATTAAAATTCGTCACCAATAAAGCTTCGGGAACTTCGCTTTGTTCCACAATATAACCAAAAGATTGATTAATAATCGTCACCAATAGCACCAGCAGCAAAACAATCGCCACCAACAGCGCCGCAAAGATCGACCACCCCCACAAGCAGCCCGTGCGTTGGCGTCCCTGGATTTGCTGCTCCGCTTCAATCCCATCAGGGTACAACTCTTGTTCCACTTGTTCAGAAACATATCGTCCGTCTAGCATCAGTCATACACCTCGCGGAAGC
>JAGRDI010000403.1 GCA_020432765.1 Anaerolineales bacterium
GCCGACTTTGTACAAAATTAAGGTAGCCAGTCTGCATCATGCATCTCGTATGCCTGGAATCGGTGAGAAAAAACAGGTAGCGATTAGCAAATGGGTGCGGGGCTATGAGGCAAGATTACCGGCATTACGCCAACAAAATTTTCCCGGTAAACGGCCGATCCAACAAAAGTATGCGCACCAAAAGTCTATGCAGAAAAAAAAGATACACAAACTTGAAGCTCAAAAAATCTTACTTGATAAACGAGTTTCACGATTGCAACAAGAGTATGCCTGGCTTAAACAAATCAGGGAAAAAGATTTTGTGGTTATGCTGCACAATCCTGAAAAATCATCACCCCAAGTCGATCGTTTTATCCAGGGTGTGTTTGCTGAGTGGGAACCGATGCCGATGTGGCTGGTTGACGCACTGGCTGCGCAAAACGAGACAAGGAAATAGTTTTCATGTTTGATCGCATTCGTAGACGTTTTCGTCGCCCCAAAATAGAGACGATTTCTTTGGATTTTAAGATGGACCGTTCCGGCGATATGCACTTGGTACAGGTTTTCAAACAAGTTAGCGGACAGACAACATTGGTAACAGATGTTGAGCCGTTGTGTCATTATGGTTATCGCGAAGAAGTTGAAACAGCCGATGGTTCCCCACTAATTTTAGTTTTAGATGCAAAAGATCAGCAGACCTTGTTGGCCTTAAAAAGCATGAATCCGCGTATTGATGAGTCTGGCACATTGGCCTTTTCGTTTGCTCCCCCGATCTTAAATTATTTGCGCACGAAAAGGAATATTGCAGAAAGCGAGGGTTCGGAAAGGCTTAAAGTATCTGATAAACCATTGGAGGCAGTGGTCGAAATCGATTATGATCCGCAGGCAGGTCTTGCTGTTAAGACCGGCTATAAGCAGCCTGATTCTTCTGAATTTGTATCTGCTGACAAAATGCAAAAAACGGTCGATCAACAATTTGTGTTAATTGGGGACACCTTTGCACAACTGCCGCCAGAGCCTCCAAATGAAACTGCCAAAAAATGGTGGGATAATCCATCCTCCAAAGTTGCTAAACAAGATATCCCCGAATTTTTCCAGCGTGATTTGGTTTTGTTGAAGAAGGAATTTACGGCCGTTCTCACCGACAGTGCCGCGCAAATTAAAATTGTGGACGAACCATTCAAACCGGTTGTAAAGGTCGACAAAGATGAGCGCGGTTGGTTGGATTTTGATGTGGCGTATGAGACAGGCGGCATATTGCTGCCGCATGAGATGCTCTCACAAGTGAAACAGGAAGCCTACCTTCAGCTAGATGACCTGACATGGGTAAAGAATAACGCCGGCATCGTCAAAAAGACGGAAAAGAGGCTGCAAGATTTGGGCGCTGAGTGGACGGGATCGGGTTATCGCGCACCGGTTTCCGAATTTGCAACGCTGGAGGAGTTCATCAAGGATATTGGCGGCAAAGCGGAGATGAGCGCTGCTTATCAGGCTTTTCTGGAGCAGTTGACCGGGTTTAAGGCAGACGAGACCTTTCAGTTATCCCCGGCAGCAGAGCGGCAGTTTGAGAAAGAGGGGATCGTGTTACGGCCGTACCAACGCGCCGGCATCCATTGGCTTGACTGGTTGTTTAACAATCACCTGCACGGTTTGTTGGCAGACGATATGGGCCTTGGCAAAACGTTGCAGACCATAAGCGTCGTCCGTCGCGCTTATGAAAAAGGCCTTAGCCGCCAACCCAGTTTGATTTTGGCACCTAAATCTGTTTTATACCATTGGGAGCGTGAAATAAACCGGTTTTATCCGCAGTTAAGAGTTTATACGTATCATGGGCCAAATCGCAATAAGAAACTATTTAATGCACTTGAGCCAATCGTGTTTATCTCCACATACCTGACCGTGGCTAACGATATTGAACATCTTAAATTGGTGCCTTTTTATTATTTGATTCTGGATGAAGCCACCCGTATCAAGAATCCGCAGACGAAACGCGCACAGGCAGCCAAAGCCTTAAATGCAGCGCATCGCGTGGCGTTAAGCGGTACGCCGGTAGAGAATCGTCCGGCAGAGATGTGGTCTGTTTTTGACTTTTTAATGCGCGGACATTTGGGGCGCTATGGTACATTTACGCGGGTCTTTGAGAACCAGATCACCGCGGGCGATAAACTGGCGGCCGAACGTTTGGGCAGACGTGTACGGCCGTTTATGCTGCGTCGCCTAAAAAGTGAAGTTGCGCAAGATTTGCCCGAAAAGATCGAAATGGATGAATGGTGTGAATTAACCGAAGAACAACGCCAACTGTACGGTTTGCTTCAGGATCAAACTAAACAGCTGTATTTTGCACTCAGCCAGGGGGAAGATGTCAATTATACCGCCAGCATCCTGCCGGTCTTGACCAAATTGAAACAAATTTGTGACCATCCGGCACTTGTCACGAAAAACAGCCGGCCGCTTTTTAGGCGCTCAGAGAAATTTGATTGGGTTGTTGAAAAAATACGTTTGATCAAAGCGCAAGGTGAACAGGTGGTGCTGTTTAGTCATTTTCTGGATATGTTAAATTTACTTGAAACGGCCGTATTGCAGGATAAAACCAGTTATATTCGTATTGATGGCAGTACAAACAACCGCCAGATTCTGATAGATGAATTTAACAGCGGTCGTAAAACTGTAGCTTTGTGCAGCTTAACCGCGACCTCTTATGGCATTAATCTGCAATCGGCTAACCATGTCATTCACGCCGACCGTTGGTGGAACCCAGCCATTGAAGATCAAGCTACGGATCGCGTGCATCGAATTGGACAAGATAGAACCGTCTATGTTTATCGCATTATGGTGCAGGGAACCTTAGAGGAGCGCATTGACAAGCTGTTGGCCAACAAACGTCAAATCGCCGGTCAGATTGTCGATGCTGCCGGAGCAGGCGCACGCCAATGGACACGCGCAGAATTATTGGAATTGTTACGGCCGTTGGATTGAAAAATGAATTCATATTTGAGAATCAATTCTGCGGAAGGGTAACTCTCGCCTTTCTCAATTCGATCAAGGTGGCTGTGGGTAGCAAGTTCAAGCTCAGAGGACAATTGCTTCAAACTCAAACCATATAAGTTTGAAAGCCTGCGTCCCGAAGTGCGATAAGATAGTGATCACGAGTGTGTCCCACTGTGGGCAAGAGATATGTGCCATCAGTATTTGTGAATTGCGTGCGCCAACCGGCCGCAATAATTTCAGGATGAAAATCAGTCACGATGATATGACCACCGGGGCGCAGGATACGATATACTTCAAGTAGCAGGCTGGCCAGATTTTCCACATGACAAAGCACCAAAGCAGCCAGCGCAAGATCAAGGGAGTTTGAAGTGCTTGGTAGAAGTTCTCGCTCAAAATGCCATATTTTTCTTCATATAAAGTCAACCGTCGCTCAAGCATTTTCATCTCGACAACAAGTTCGTGAATTTTCATTGTTTTCCTCACGTATCGTTTTTTCGCCATTATCATACACCAGCTCAAGATTTTGGTGTCGCATCCCCGGTCAGCTTCAGCGATTGTTAGGCGGCGGCCCACGGGTCGTAGGTACCAAAGTTCCAAACGTGACCTTCGGGATCACGGCATGAGTAGTCGCGCCCCCCGTAGTCCGCGTCTTTGATCTCCATCACGATCTCCGCGCCCGCAGCTACAGCTCGTGCGTAGTGTTTGTCG
>JAGRDI010000404.1 GCA_020432765.1 Anaerolineales bacterium
CCAGCATCACGCAAACATTCGGTGAGCAGCCAGCCGGTGAAAGGGGTATCACTGGCTGGTTTGAAGGCGACTGTGTTGCCAGCAACCAGAGCCGCACTGGCTGGTCCCCCGGATAAGGCACCAGGGAAGTTAAAGGGAGAAATTACCACCCACACGCCATAAGGTTTGAGCACGCTGCGGTTATGGTGTTTGTCGCTTTCGGGCATCAATTCAAAGTTAAAGCCATTATTCTTTTCCATGGCATCACAATTGTAGCGAATGAGATCGGCCGTTTCTTCAACATCACCTAATGCTTCTAAGCGATTTTTGCCAACTTCCATGCTCATGACAGCGGCCATGTAGAAAGAGCGTTCGCTGATCAGATCGGCCGCTTTTCGCAAAATGGCGACACGTTCTTGCCAAGGGGTGCTACTCCAGGCTGGAAAAGCAGCTTGGGCAGCGTCGACGGCATCCATGGCGTCTTGTTCACTGCCGCGCTGGAAGTAACCCATGACAATATCCGTGTCAACTGGGCTGGTTTTAGCAAAAGTGGCATCGGCCTCGCGTGCTTCACCATTGATAAAAAGCGGGTAAGTTTTGCCAAAGTTAGCTTTGGCCTTGGCAACAGCTTCATCATAATATTCGTGCAGCAGGGGGTCTGGGCTGGCCAGGGTTGAATAGGTGATTTTTATGTGCTTACGTTTTTTATCGGACATGCTTGCCTCCAAAAGGGTTATGTGGGATTGTAAAAATTATTACTACAACGGCACAAAGAACAGTAAAACCTGACATGGTTACGTGACTGAATATTCGTGATTTGCAGTAACGATTACGATTAAATCAGTACGGGCTAATTGTAAAGACCTATGGGCTTAAAATGGTTGAATATTGTCAAATTTGACGCAGTTATTATACAGTTTTTTGTATTGCTTGTGTAGAGCGGTTTGGCTTGCTCATCAAGTGCAAATGTTAAGCAACGGCCGTTGCAAAAAAAGCATAACCGGCGCGGAAATGGACAAAGGTAGCCGGCATGCAGTTGGCCCTTGTTGGCTTTGCCCGCTTGCTTTGGCAGCAATAACCCATCTTAGCAAAAGGCTGATAGTTACACACTTTTTACAACTTTTTAGTACTATCTCCAGCATAGAAAAAATGTTATTCTTGAAAAGATTTGTGTGTGGTTAAAATTTTTGATTAGTTGAACATTTCTTGAGCGACCAATTTACATATCTAGAGATTTTTATGAGAGGATATTGTCAAGCACATTACAGCAAAGTTTCTATATTTCTATATATGGTAAAATATAATTCATATATTAGTTAGATTGGGATAAATAGCCATCGCTAATTGAAAAACGATGGAAGGGAGATAGAGTATGGAAGTTTTAGCAGCTTTAGTCGGCGCTGGTATTGTTGCCGCCTCGCCGTTTTTGCCTGTTTTGCGACCTATGGCTAAAGTCGCTGTCAAAGGTGGGCTTGCGGTCTCTGAGGCCGTCGTAGGTGCTTCGGTAGTTGTGGCGCAACAAGTAAGCGAAGTCACCCACAGAGACAAGGCTAAAGATAAGGTGGATTCAGTGGATGAAGGAAACACTCCTGCAGAAGTGAGTGAAGTCCAAGAAATGGATGCATCTCAACCGCTCGAAGAAACAGAAACAACTGCACAGGCGACTGGATTAAGCTCTCTGGCTGCTGCACTGCGCCCGACTGCTGAAACGGCCATAAAGGCAGGACTTGCTTTCAGTGATAAAGCCAAAGTTGCCGTTGCTGCCGCTGGTAAACAATGGAGTGATCTTGTCGTTGAGGCTAAAGAATCCCAGAATGGGGCTGTCGCGGAAGAAGTCATCGACATGGAGTTGGCCGTTGAGCAAGAAACGGCTGCCGAAGCAAAGGTAGTAGAAGTTGAAACGGCCGTTGAACCACAAGTTGTAAAAAGCCCCGATGATTTAACGAAGATTAAAGGTGTTGGACCCAAAACAGCCGCTTTGTTAGAAGCCGCCGGTATTACGACTTATACACAATTGGCAGCCGCCAATGAAGCTCAACTGCGTCAAATTTTGGATGAAGCTGGTTCCAGATATCGTATTATCGACCCAACAAACTGGCCAGAACAGGCTAGTAGTGCAGCAAACAAGGCTTGACGGGTTGACGCAGGTGGCACGGTCAGGAAACACGGCCACGAGCATTCGACTAAAGATATTTGTTAGACTTTTAGGCAATTAATGCAAACAGCATAACTGTTTATTTTGGACAGATTTTGGCGAAATATAGTTAGATTATCATTGAGTAGGAGTAAATGCTCGGGCTCAGGGCTGTGTCTCCTGACCGCACCCGGTTGTCCTGGCAGTTACGATTAGGAGAATAAATAAATGGAAATTCTTGCAGCACTTTTAGGTATTGGTGTCGTCGCCGTTTCTCCCCTGGTTCCAGGATTGAGACCGGTAGCAAAATCGGTCATTGCCGGCGGACTCGTTGTGAGCGATGCTTTAAAAACGAACGCAGCTATCGCCGGTGAACATTGGATGGATCTTGTTGCCGAAGCAAAAGCTGAACGGGCTGCTGAAGCTGAAGCTCGGGCAAACATCGTAGAAACGATAACAATCCCTTTAACTGATGATTAATCCTCATCAATAGAGAGGATCATTATCATTCAACTGGATATTTACTCTCCACCGAGAAGTAAGCACTCTCTCGGTAATGGTTTTTTAACGCAACAGTAACGACTGTTGTTTGCGTCGTTAAGTTTATCTGTTTGAAAGATACTATGAACGCTACCTGTCAAATTGTTCATCAATCTCCTGGACGTATTCGCTTGCAAGTACCAGGATTCAAAGCTCAGCCGCAGTTGGGTGAATTATTGCTTGCCATGATTTTGCAACAACCCGGCATCGTGCGTGTGCAATTCAGGCCGCAAACTGAAAGTGTAATCATAATCTTCGATCAGACCAGATGGACGCCAACATCTTTGTTGCTTGCATTGCAAGGCAACCCGCCTATTGTGTCAAGTCCGCAAAAAGCAAATCAACCTCCTCCAGAAGCACAGCCAAAAGCAGAAATATTTCCATTTAAAACTTGTCAGCTCGCGCATGCCATCCGTGGCCGCGTGCGCCTGGAGGCACAAAACATCGGCGATGACGATTTGGCGCATGTGTTGAAATCTTTTTTGGAACAACAACCAGGTATTAAGCGCGTACGATTTAATGCTCGTGCAGAGAGTGTGATCGTGGAATACGATGCGATCATCTGGGATGCTAAATCGCTAGTTACCTTGATTAGGGCTTACAATCCGCAGCCAGATGAGTTTGAGCGAGCCTCATCGGTCATCAAATCAAAACAGGCTGAATTAAGTAGCCGGCCCAAGTCAGAGATAACACTGGCTGCTGCGGCATTGGTTTTGAGTTTAGTAGGTGGTCCTGCCGCACCATTGGCATTGGGGTTCCTCTGGTTTAGCACACGATCCATTTTTGAGCGGGCACGCCACATGTTGCTGCGTGAGCATAAGCTGACAGTAGAGTCGCTTGATGCTGCAGCTATCTCGGTCTTAGTTTTACAAGGCATGTTCTGGCAGGTGGCACTGCTCAACCTTATGCTCTCAACAGCCAAATTGATTCGAGCCAAAACGCAAGAGCAAGCCCGTCGGGAATTAACAGACGTACTCGACTTTTTGACTGATAATGCTTGGGTTAAAAAAGATGGTTTAATCATTTCAATTCCCGTCGCTGAGCTGAGTTCGGGGACTGTTGTCTACGTTTTTCCTGGTGAGCGCATACCTGCTGATGGAATTGTTTTACAAGGCAAAGCGCTCGTTGATCAACATATGCTCACCGGCGAATCTATGCCGATTATGAAGGGATTGGGCGACGAACTTTTTGCTGCTACTGTAGTTAGAGAAGGAGAACTACAACTAAGGGTCACGTTAACAGGAGAACAGACGCAAGCTGCACGCATCATAAACTTGATCGAAAACGCACCCATTTTTGATACACGGGCACAGGATTATGCACAACGTTGGGCAAACCGGCTGGTTCCATATAGTTTTTTGGGAGCCGGCATCCTGGCGTTGACGGGCAATTTCGCACAAGCTGCAGCCTTGTTGGTGATTGATTATGCCGCTGGTTTCAAGGTTTCAGCCCCGACAACAATTATGAGTGCTATGACAAAAGCCGCACGCTACGGCATCTTTATCCGAGGCGGTCGCCATTTGGAGCAGTTGGCTGTGGTTGACGCGATTGTGTTCGACAAAACCGGCACCCTAACACTCGGATCACCTGAAATTATTACAATCAACGCATTAGCAGAAAATTGGACTGAAGATGATATCTTGATCTATGCGGCAGCGGCTGAACAATGTTTGACACATCCGGTTGCAGCTGCGGTGATGCGAACGGCCGTAGCCAGGAACCTGCCCATTTTGCAGCGTGACAATTTTGAATATCAAATCGGACAGGGCGTGTCGGCTCTGGTTAATGGTCAAGTGGTGCTAGTTGGCAGTTACCGTTTCTTGGCTGTATCCGGCATCAATTTTGATGCTGTGGCAGAGCATATTTTGCAACAGACAGAAGCACGGGCTGCCTCACCTCTTTGCATTGCAGTTGATGGAACTTTGGTTGGCTTGCTTGGATTGGCAGACCCTATTCGATCTGAAGCAGCAGATGTGATGCAAACGTTGCATGCACGCGGCATAAGAAAGATTGTGATGCTGACAGGTGATCGGTCACCAGTTGCTGAATCTGTAGCTTGCCAACTCGGGATTGAAGAATATGTGGCTGAAGTTTTCCCAGCCGACAAACTGGATACAGTGCAGACATTACAGGCGGAGGGGTATGTGGTAGCCGTGATTGGTGACGGCATCAACGATTCGCCGGCACTGGCGCAAGCTGATGTGGGACTTGCCGTAAATGGGGGCACAGCTCTAGCACAGGAAACGGCCGATGTCGTCTTCTTGCAAGGCAATTTGTATAAACTTATTGAAGCAATTGATATCGCCCGCGAAGCGATGGCTTTGGTGCGCCAGAATTGGGATATTGTGCGCATTCCCAATACGATTGGTTTAGGGTTAGCTTTCACTGGTTTCATCGGACCTTTAGGTGCATCTATCTTAAGCGATGGTGCTGCCTTGGTAGCCGGTGGTAATGCGCTGCGTCCGCTGATGCACAAAGGACAGTCACAGGAAGAAACACAATAGGAGTTTGCGCCAGGTGAGTAAAATTTACCGGGTTTTCATCAATTCGAGCGAGTTGGCAGAATGACCATCTTTTATTTTGGAAAAAAAGCCAGGCCATGGCGTTTCTTGCCTTCTTTCAACCTGGGAAACGGGTCTACTGAGGATGTTCCAAAAGATTCTCAACTTAAGCAGAATACATTCGAGGTTGCTCATCATATCAACGGCCGTATCCGTTTACGCATACCCCGCCTGGCTGACGATCCGGTTTTTATAAAACAGCTAATTGAATCAATGCAAGCACTGCCGGACGTAACTAGGGTTATAGTGCGTCGTCGCACTTGTTCGCTCGTCGTTGAATATAAAAAACAAATGACTGCAGCGGCTATCATAGCGAACTTGGAAAACGCTTTGGAAACAATTTGCAGCACTGCAAATGTATCAGATTTGGAAAAGCCACAAACAGAATACGCACCGGCATTAAAAAAGCCGCAATCGGATCAGGTCAATAGGTACGATCGCGGTTTCGGCTTGCAGTGCTTGGGATTACCTATTTTAGGACTAGGATTGAGTGCTGGAATTGTTGCCGGCCTAGCAATTCCTCCACTTTTGGTCGGCGGTGCAGTAATTGCCTCCGCTCTTCCTATCTTCAAACGCACTGTGGAGGGCATTCAAGAAGAACGTAAACTAACGGTAGATTTCCTAGACTCGACAACCATTGTTTTATTAACGGCACAAGCGAGCTTTTTTGCCCCGGCGGTGATTGTAGGTGTGATTGAAGGCTCGGAAGTTTTACGCAACTGGACGGCGCGACGCAGTAAACAAGCCAATCTTGCGCTGCTTTTGAACCGGGAAAAACTGGTGACTATTGAACAAGAGGGTCGGCTAAACCAGATTTTAGTTGACGATTTGGCAATAGATGACATTGTTGTGGTCTATCCTGGTGATCGGATTCCGGTAGATGGCCTGGTTTTGGAAGGCAAGGCATCCGTTGATCAACATCAAGTTACCGGTGATTCTATTCCAGTTTTATGTGGACCAGGTGACATCGTATATGCCTCTACACTGGTGATTGAAGGTTACTTGCGATTGCAAGCGCAGCGAACCGGTCATGATACCCATGTCGGGCAGGTAATGGAAGCCATACAAGCCGCCCCTGAAACTGATACGCGTGTTTCTAACTATGCACGCAAGGTAGGTAATTGGGCTGTCTTGCCCACACTGGCGATAAGTGGCCTGGTCTATGGTGCCGCCGGCAGCCTGCCCCGCGCTACCAGCATTGTCAGTATGGATTTAGGTACGGGCATGCGCATTTCCGCACCCATAGCCATCCTCACCGCCCAAACCAATGCGGCACGTCAAGGTATTTTGATTCGCAGCGGACAGGCTTTAGAGGCGCTGGCACAAATTGACACGATCGTTTTTGATAAGACGGCCACGTTGACTGAAGGTCGAGCGGTGATTGTGTCTATGCAAACGGTTGACGAAACCGTTTCTGCACAGGAAATGTTGACCCTGGCAGCCTCAGCGGAGCAAGCGCTTGGGCACCCGATTGCTGAGTCTATTGTGCGTTATGCACATGATCAGGAAGTTGAGATACGGCCGTGTACAACATGGAAATACAACCCCGGTTTAGGTGTAGAAGCCACAATTGACGATCAACTGTTACATACAGGCAATCAACGTTACATGGCTCAACTCGACATTGATGTAAACGCTTTTGATTGGTTGAGAACTGAACATCAACATGAAACGGCTACCCATGTATTTGTGGCCTTAAATGGTGTGTTGGTTGGCGTCATCATTTGTGCTGATCCTGTTCGTGCGAATGCTCAGACAGTCATTGCTAACTTGCAGTCCGAGCAAATTTTACCGTTGCTGGTCAGTGGGGACAGTCAAGCTGTAACAACTGGGGTGGCAAACAAGGTCGGCATCGGCCTGAACTTCGCTTATGCCGAGATGCTGCCGGAGCAAAAATTACAGATAGTGGAAACATTAAAAGCACAAGGCCGGCGTGTGGCTTTTATTGGTGACGGGGTCAATGATGCGGCTGCGATGGCCTATGCTGATGTATCCATTACTTTGGGCAGCGCCACCGATCTGGCGCAGGAAACCGCCGATATCGTGCTCACAAATAACGATCTAAATGATTTATTCATTGCGATGGAAATATCCAAACACGCCATGCACATCATCCGGCAAAACAAAGCGCTGGTAGTTGTACCCAACATTGGGGGTATCGCTTATGCTGCTTTGACGGTTATGAACCCGATTGCTGGTGTTGTTATTAATAATGGTTCAGCCGCAGTGGCGGCGATCAACAGTCTGCGTCCCATAGTCGGACCGGAGAAAAAGGGTCAGCCATCGCCGATTGGAGTACCGGTTAACACGCCCATTGTTAAAAAGGGGGAAAAGAAGAATGACAACAATAAACAATTCAGCTAACGATGCTAACGGACATGGTTCTTTCCAGCCATCTGGCCGGTCGGCAGGCTGGAAATTTTGGCAACGAAAGCGATCACCAGCTCCCAACGCCAATGGCGCCGCCAAACCAGCTTCTGTGAAAGGTTCGGTTGCTTTGGTTACAGCTGATGGGAGTGGCCAGACCACACAAATTCATTTCCAGATTAAACATTGGGTACGCGGCCGTCTACGGTTGGTTATTCCACGTCTGGTTTATGACCCTGATTATGGTGAACGCTTGCAATACCTTATCATCGGCAGCAGTTCAGCTTTTAGTGTACGTGTTAATTCAAAGGCGCAAACGCTGGTTATTCGTTATGATCCGGAGTTTGTTGACGCGGCCACATTTTTGGACGAAGTAGTCATTTGTGTCCAAAATGCCGCAAAGCCGGAAGTTTCTATTAAACCTGTCGATTCACAAGAAGTAGAAGAGATCGAACAGATCAATTATTTGAAGCGCTTGGGTATGCCGGGTGTGACTTTGGCACTTGCCGTTAGTACTTTTGCAGGATTAGCTGTGCCTCCGGCTTTAATGGCCGGTGCTCTAGTTGTTTCGGCTATCCCTGCTTTTCGTCGTGCTTATGAAGGCATCCGCTATGAAAAGAAATTAAATGTGGATTTCCTTGATTCAACGGCCATCACATTGCTTACGGCCACCGGCTTCTTTTTCCCACCTGCTCTGATGATCAGTCTAATCGAAACAGGTGAAATTATTCGTGATTTAACGGCACGCCGAACAGCTCGCGCCAATCTGGATTTGTTGGATTCATTGGGCAGAACAGCACGCATAGAGCGCGGCGGTATCGAAGTGGAAGTACCGTTGGCCGAAGTGATTGAGGGTGATGTTGTCGTAGTTTATCCTGGTGATCAGATTCCGGTAGATGGCACTGTTGTGGGAGGTTTGGCCCTAGTAGACCAACAAAAGCTGACCGGAGAATCAATACCGATCACCCGTGAAGAGGGACAGGATGTATTTGCGGCCACGCTGGTGATTGATGGTTCTTTGCGTATTGAAACCCACCGCACAGGTGAAAACACCCGTGCAGGCGTTGTTGTGGCTTTGATGAAATCCGCGCCGGTACATGACACACGTATGGAAGATTATGCCAAGAAAGTGGGGGACAAAATTGTCATTCCAACGCTGGCACTAGGAACGGCCGTAACCGTTGCAACGGGTGGTAACATTATTCGGGGTGTGAGTGTGATCACGCTGGATATTGGCACAGGTGTGCGTGTCTCTGTGCCCACGGCCATTCTAGCCTCGCTCACCTATGCAGCGCGACAAGGCGTACTGATCCGCAGTGGCCGAGCGATTGAGCAGTTGGCCAAAGTAGACACGATTGTTTTTGACAAGACCGGCACATTGACACAAGGCAACGCCGGTGTGGTCGGCATTTACACAAGTGAGCAAGCTGAAAATGCCCAAGAAGTACTGCGTTTGGCAGCAACGGCCGAACAAGGTTTAACACATCCAGTCGCTGAAGCGATTGTGCGCCATGCGCGTGAAAGCGAAGTTGTTTTAAATGAGTGTGACGAATGGGAATATCGGGTAGGCCAGGGCATTGCAGCGCAGATTAACGGCCGTAGCATCTATGTTGGCAGTGGGCGCATGATGAGCAATCTGGGTGTTGGCACCAAAGATTTCCTAGCAGCGAACCCTGAAATTGAGGCCAGCGCCGCATCCCAAGTGTATGTGGCCGAAGACACAAACCTTCTAGGTATCATTTTGTATAAAGACCCGGCCAGACCTGAAAGCGTCGGCGTGATTGAGGATCTGCACAAAATGAAGATCACACCATATATGTTGAGTGGTGACATGCAAAAGGTCGCTGACGCCATCGCCTCTGAATTGGGGATTGCTCCTGAGAATGTGTATGCAGAAGCGTTTCCTGAGCGTAAGGTAGAGGTTGTCAAAATGCTGCAGGAAAGCGGTAAGACGATCGCCTTCGTGGGTGATGGCATCAATGATTCGGTTGCATTGGCGCACGCCAGCGTCTCGATTTCCTTTGCCGGTGCGACTGATATGGCCCGCGAAACGGCCGATATTGTGTTAATGGATGATAACCTCGCAGCCCTTATCTTAGCTATCCAAATATCAAAACATGCGATGCGCGTGGTGCGGCAAAATGTGGGTGTGATTGTTGGTCCCAATGCCGCCGGTATGGTCGCTGCCGCTTTAGTTGGTCTGGATCCGGTAGCGGCCGTACTCATCAATAACGGCTCTGCCATTATGGCAGAGTTGAATGGATTCCGACCAATGTTAGGCCCACCAGGACGCAAAAAGAGCCTGCCTCTGCCGGAGGCGTATTTCGCGGCAGCTTTACAAGAAAACATGCTTGAAAACACTGCGGAAGAAGATACAAAAGACACAGCGGAAAAAACGGCATTTAGCAGGACAAATGGCAATGGTGATGGAACTGTGATTGATCAACGTCCACCTGTCAACGGTAATGGTAACGATGTTAAGCGGGGGATCAAAACCGATAATGGAATCAGCGAGTTCGTGCGAAATATCTGAAAAACAAGAAGTTTACCCGGATCGTTCCGCTTAAGGGCTAACGTAAAGGAGAAGAAACATGCCAATCGAGACGTTTGCCGCTTTTGTTGTTGAACAAGCTGTGGGTATTGCTGTGGGCGTAACGGCCGTTGTTGTTGCTCCAAGAGTAGTGCCCGTGCTGGTTAGGGCAAGGCAGAGTGAACAATGGTCTGACACGAAAGTTGTTGCAAACCGGCTTGGCGGAATTGTCGCACTTCCTGCTGGGGCAGTTAGCCGAACTGTCTATCATCAGGTGAAGGATGGTTGGCATTGGTACGGCGGGCAGTGGAAGGATTTGATAGTTGAAGTACGAGATATGCAAGTTGCACGCAATGGTAAGCCGAAATCGGATCCTACGACTTCGAACCGGGTTGAACAGTTGCAGCCTAACTTAATGCACAAAGGAAATAAAGGAAATAAGATGAAGTTATGTCAATTTAATTTTGATTTACCTATAGATCCATATCTCCTCATGGATATGGCAAAAGAAGCGATTGTTGAGCATGGGGGAACCGTTACAGGTGATCTGCCCGAAATGATGATTGCTGTGCCAACACCCTTGGGTGAATTTGATGGTGTCTGTACCCTTGTGGCAGGTTTTACGATTCATGTTGCTGTGACGAGAAAACCTGAACTGGTATCTTGCGACTTAATTCGTAATAAACTTGTGGAATATTTGACACTAGGAGTTAAAATGCATGTGCAGGCAACAAAGGCGTAAGGTGGGCAGGAGGTAAGGAGAATTTAACATGAGCGAACAAGTGGATACGGAGCTTGCAAGCATGAACAGTGTTGGTGAACTGTCGGCTGAGACGCAACTGCAAAACGTAGGCAAGACCGAAAGCAAAACATCGGGTCGCATGCGTTTGCGTGTACACTCAGAAATGCGAACACCAGAAACTATGGCACAAATCAAAGAAAATTTGGAACAGCATCCCGATATTGATGATGTACAAGTGAATGTTCGCACTGGCAGTGTAGTCATAAAGCACAGTGGTGAGCACGATAGTCACAAATTATTTTGGGAAGCCATAAGTGAAGTTGATCTTATTGGCGAAGCTGCCCTTGAGCTCCCCGCTGAAGATGGGGGCGAGGAACCGACAGAACGGATAGAAAAACAACTTGCCGATCTGAGTTATAATATTGATCGTGCCATTTATAAACGCACCGGTGAAAATTTACATCTGGGTCTGTTGATACCGGCCAGCATTGCCGGCATTGGCATTGCTCAAATCGCTATGTTTGGAATCGGGCTGGAGCTGCTGCCGGGGCCAATTTTGTTGTGGATCGCTTATGACATATACCGGCGCATTGGTAAGGAACCGCCATTTATTACCCACGAAAAAGATAGTTCAACTGAAATTGAACCTGCTGCAGATACAAATGAGCCTTTGGATAAAGTAGGCGCACAGATTAAACCGGCTGTTGCCTAAACAGGCGATCAGCAATAATTTTATGTTAGGAGGTTAAAATGACAAACATTTCCATCGATAATATTACAGACAAGGCGCGTGATACAGGGACGGCTTTGACTGCAGCTGTGCCGCAATCTGTGTCAAAACCAGCCCAAAAGGCTTACGATGCAGTTGGAACCGGTGTACAATGGTATCTTGAACAGTGGGAGGATGTCATCGAGGAAGCAAAGGCCTTGAAGCGTGGTGATCTCGCAGATATGAATCTTAAAGACTTCCTGGCTAGTTTACCTGAAGCAAAAGTGGAATCCGATATACCCGGTCGTTTGCGCTTGCGTACAAAACAGATCAAAGGCCAGTCACAACTAGCCAAAGAAGGTATAGAAGCATTGGCAGAGTTGGAAGGGATCAGCGAAGTTCATGTCAGTGCTTTGACCGGCAGTGTCCTTCTTTTCTTTGATCGAAACCAGTATGAATCCCGTGATGCACTGCTACAAGCAATAAGGTAGTATATTATAAATAACCATCGTTAATAATTTAGCGATTTTGGTCTGTAGTAAGCGCTTTAGCGGTCCGGACAGCTAAACAGCAAGACTGCTCTGGTGAAGATATTTATGGTGCAAAAAGGGAAAATTTTCAATCGTAGCAATCAAGGTGAATCGCCACCAATTATTATTGAAATGCAAACGGACGAGGCTTCTTCTGCCGGAGATACAACCGCAATCGTCAATCGTGCTGTAGATAATTTAAGGCAGGCAACACAAACGGCCGTTGCCCTCCCGGCACAGGTAGGAGAATCAGCCGGCCAATTCGTGGAATCAACTACGCTTCTGGGAAGAAAGGCGGCTAAAGCAGCCATTAAGGTATATCTTAGCAGACAAGAAAAGGTTAATGAATCACCGGCGACTCGTGCTTTAGAAGTTAAAGTACAAGATGTTCTGCAAGGAACTAAAAACACTGTTAAACAAATTCGTGATGCAGTTGATCCGCGCATTCTCGCCGGTGGTCTGGTCGGGCTGACTGCCGGTGAAATGGTTGGCGGTACCATAGGTGGGGCTGCCGGTGGGGTCGTTGCCGGGCCCGCCGGGATGATTATGGGTGCGCAAGTAGGCGGCTTTACTGCCGGTATGTTAGGGTTAAAACTAGGCGCTGATGCAGTCTATGATCATTTAGAAGCCAAACGAAACGAGAAAACAAAAACGAAGGCTTCAAATTCAGTAGAACTGTCGCGCAAAACCAGTGTCGGCCGTTTCTTGCGAGCTAAAACTGGCGAGCGACTAGGAGAAATTGTTGGGTTAACTTCCGGCGCGACATTAGGATTGGTCATTGCCGGCCCTGCGGGGGGATTGGTCGGTGCAGTCGTAGGCGAAGCACTCGGTGGCCATGTTGGAGAAGACTTGAATCGACCCACCAAATCCGGCCTCACAGAGTCGGGAAAATCGGGGGAGACTGCCGGCGAATGGTTGGACCGTTTTGGCAAGTCCACCACCGGAGAAGCAGCTTCTGTTCTTGTAGCCGGTAGTATTGGTGCGCTGTTTGGCCCTAGTGGACGTTTAGTTGGACATCGTATCGGTTTGATTTTTGGCAAACGTGTTCAGTGGCATAAGTTAGGAGAGGTAGAAAATCAGGAACCCCTCCAACCTATATCTGAGGAAACCCTCTCTGCAATAAACCAATCTACCTCGCTCATTGAGGAGCCGCCTATCCAACTGACGCAGCGCCAACTTGAAGTATTGGATTTATTGTCCCAACAGTTAACTACTCGTGAGATTGCTGAACAGCTAGACATTACATTAGATACAGTCAATTACCATAAGCGTAATATTTGTAAGAAGCTCAAAGTGAATTCAAGCACGGAAGCCGCCTATACGGCTGTCGAACTTGTGCCAGACCCAAACACTGATTGATTGGGCATGAATCAACAGCGTATCATTTTCTATCTAGGTAAAGGAGGTAGAGCGGTTTGGCTTGCTCATCAAGTGCAAATGTTAAGCAACGGCCGTTGCAAAACGACCATATCCGGCAGTGCCAAACTCTGCCAAAAGGTAAACAGATCAATCTCAGGGTTGTGGTGTTTCACAAACAGAGATAGCACAGTTCCATGCGTAACCACCACTACTGTTTCCGTGGGGTAGTGGCCAAAAAGTGGGTCAATGGCTTGCTGAAAACGAGTGCGGGCTTGTTCGGCCGTTTCATTGCCCAAAACCAACTGGTTGGGCTGTGCGAAAAATGTTCTGACTTTGCTTTCAAACTTTGCTTTATCAGCAAAATAAGGAACATTGCGACGCTCATGTTCATGAAGATTGGGAACAGTAACTGCTTCCAAATCTAATTCGGCAGCAATCAGCACGCCTGTTTCATAAGCCTTTAGCTCGGTGCTTGTGCAGATTGCTGCCGGTTGGAATGGTTTGATCTTTTTGCTGAGGGCAATGGCACTTCGGCGACCAGCGGGTGACACAGGCCATTCCGCTGCAGAGATATTGGGGTTGGGCGAAACGGCCGTATGCCGCACCAAAATCAAAAATTTGTTCCGATCCCAATTCGTGGTAGCCATCTTTAAAATCTAATTCAAAGCATCCAACGACCATTGTGCCGGGTAGAAATTCTCATTTACATTCAGCGCTTCCTGATATGCCTCACGCGCACCAAAAATATCGCCCAGGAAAGCCAATGCATGCCCCTTATACCAATAGGTTTCTTCGACATTACGTCCACCTTGCGTTGCCAGCGTGGCGTCTGCTAAGTCAAGCATATCCTGGTAACGGCCGATTTTCATATAGGCCAAATAGGGTTGGAATTGATACCACAACATACGTGGCGGCAGCCCAAGTTCGCGTGCTTTATCATATGCTTGTGCACCACCTTGATAAAATTCTTGTGCGCCGGTTTTTTCTCCAATGCGGGTGAGGGCTGTGCCTAAATTGAACCAGGCAATTGCGTCGTCTGGGTTGGTTTGGGTTTCAGCTTCGGCACGGGCTGCGGCCGTTTTCCACATTTCGACATCATCAAACATTTTGGGCCCTAAAATAGCGGCGACCTCGGCTTCTTGCTCTGGTGTATAGACAACATAGAAAGTGTAATTAAACTGCTGCCAAAATTTTTCAATTTCTGCATAACTGTCAACACGCCCACTGCCATCAAACGGTCCCAGATAACTGTCTTGGCTGTAGAGTTCCTGTTTGGCATCGTCATACCCAAACATGGTCAGGTAATGCCCCCACCAGCCTGTTTCAGGCAGTTCATATCCTTTTTCGATGACCACCGGATAGCCGGCAGCAATGAAGGCTTTGAGCATTTCCAATGTGCCACCGCTGCGCGCAATGGCGTTTAATCCTGGCGTTTCAACATTGACATAATCTGCAATTTGCCAGGGGCTCACATTTCGATCTTCGGAGCTTGGTTTCAGATAGGCGGCCACTTCAGCCTGGGTAATGTCATTGCCGTTGAAATTTAGAACCTGCGTTAGATTGGCCGGGCCACAATTATTAAAGCTTTGTTTGACGACACCAACGCCTTCCAGCACAACTCGTTCAGGCAGCGGTTCTGGTGTGGCTGTTGCGGTGGGAGCCGGTGTGGGGGAGGGTTGTTGGGTTGGCACGGCCGTCACATCCAGTGTTTCAGGTTCCATTTCGGGAACGGCTACTTCGGCATCGCTCGGTACAAGCGTGGGTTCAGGTAGGGGAGAGGGAACGGCCGTAATGGCAGCTTGCTCTCCAATTAGTGCAGCGATATCGACTGATTCCCCCTGGCTGCTTTGCAGCGGTGCCGGAAGAGCAGTTGCAACCGGCGCAACCGCGTCAATAACACCTTCGGTCATACCAGATAAAAATGGACTGCGAGCGGCTAAAGCCACACGGTAGCGGCCTGGAATTGCGCCCACAATGCTGGGCAGCATCAACAAACCTAAAATCAAGACGACTTGTAGGCCTACAATAATAATAATGATGTTACGTGTACGTTTTTTCATAAGTGGTTTCGATTACCAATTGTTAGTTGGCAATTGTCAATATGTTATTCGGATTAAAAGTGGCGGCTTTTTCAAATAGTTCTTGTGCTGCGGCTTCGTCGCCTTGAGCAGCAAGCGCCAATCCTTTGTAGTAAAATGATTCTTCAAAATAGGGTCGGTCTTTAAGAGTTGTGTCCGCTAACAGGATCACATCCTCATAACGACCTACCTGGTAGTAAGCTTCATAAGGCCCAAATTGGTACCACAACATGCGCCAGGGCAAGCCAAGCGCACGTGCCTGGTCAAAAGCTGTGGCTGCGGCTTCATAGTCACCCAATGCGTTGTAAATCGTGCCAAGATTGAACCAGTTGAAGGCATTGTCAGAGGCTACGGCCGTTGTCTTTTGTACATCAGCCAGCGCCCTTTGCCACATCTGATTATCCTCCATATCGTCCCCAATTATGGCAGCGAACATTTCGGCCTGATCGGGTTCGAAGAGTGCTATGTAGTTTTTGTTAAAATGCGGCCAGTATGTTTCTAATTCGCTGTACCTAAGTATACGGCCGTCTGGATGTGAATTTTGTAACGGCTCTTCGCTCGTGCCAAACCATGAATCATAAACCCACAATTGTTGCTGAGCATCATCATAAGCCACGACGAGTAAATAATGGCCATACCAGCCCATCCAACGAAATTCTCCTGGTGGTTCAATACCAATTTCAATAATGATTGGGATGTTATTGGCAATTGCACGGCGCAGGATGTCGAGATTGCCATTGGTGCGTGTTACGGCCGCTAATTCTGTCTCATCATTTACATAGGCCACCATCTCATTTGGACTGACATTACGATCCTCAGGGTCAGGTTTCAAAATGGCAGCGGTTTCGCTTTGGGTAACTTGCTGTCCAAAAAAGGATAATCCCATAGCTAAAGTTGCCGGACCGCAGTTGTTCCACTCCTGAAAATTATGCTGAATGCCATTCAAACGTGCTGCCGGGGGCAGTGGCCAGGGTGTTACTGTAGGCTGCGGTGTACTGGTGGGAATGTTGGTGGCAGTTGCCGGTGGCGCTATTTCTGGTTCAGATTGTGCGGGTTGTGGTTTGGTAGCAGCGGCCACTTGGGCATCGCTCAGAACAAGCGTTGCTGCTGCTGTAGGTGGCGCTAATTCTGAGGTGGCGAGTAATTGTGCTGCATCAATTGGGCTGGCGGCTGTTGGCAGGGTCGGCACTGTATCTTCAGGCAGGCCATATTGTTGTAAAGGTTGGGGTAAACGCATCACATAACGATCTGGCATCGCTTGCAAAATTGTTGGTACTGCCCACACAGTAATACCAACCAAAATGATAATAGGGAGGATGAATTTGAGTTTGCCCATAATTACTATACTGGACACTGGCGTTTTTTAATTTTGCCAGAGGAGACTTATCAGGTTTTATGATCAATTTGCTCATATTCCACTCGTGGTAGAAACCTGATAAGTCTAGCATTCGCCAGACTCCAGTTACAATGGTTATACTTTACTCTGTCTAACCGCGTGAGATTGTAACGCAGACCACGCAAACGGCCGTTATGCTCTTACCAATCTCTAAAATGTTAAAAAGAGCTTTCAGCGGCTCAGTATTCCAAACTTTGGCCAAGCTGCACCGCCATCTCTAAAAATTATGTTATTGCAAAAGGAGCAAATGCACGTAGTTGAATATCCATTGCTGCCACTGCATGATAGATGTCAGTCCGATTGGGTTACATTACTCACTCTACAAAATTATTATTTAGGTTACACTTGAATTTGAATATATGATAATTATTCAAAATTCAAGGTTGCATGTTTGCAGAATTACAAAGGTGGTTAGTGAAAAAGATTTTATTTTATTGCCTTGTAACTTTGCGATATTGCCCCTTTTGCCTATGAGGAAAGAATGATGGAATTTGGTGTTCCAAAAGAAATGCGTAGTCTGGAAGGAGAAGCCCGTGTCGGTCTAACCCCGGCTGGGATTTTAGGTCTTGTGCAAGCCGGACATACCGTCTATGTTGAGGAAGGTGCCGGATTGGGTTCCGGTTTTACGGATGAAGAATATGCTGAACTGGGTGGCAAAATCGTTTATTCAGCGGCAGAGGTCTACGGCCGTTCCGATATCGTTGTCAAAGTAGCCCGGCCTGTGTTACAAGAGCATAAATGGTTTCGCCCTGGCCAAACGATATTTTCGTTTTTACATCTTCAAGTTGCCTCTACTGACTTATATGATGCTTTGGTTGACCGTGAAATAACGGCCGTTGCTAATGAAACTATAGAAAATGGCGATGGCGTTAAACCTATCCTTGTGCCTATCAGTGAAGTATCTGGTCGTCTTGCACCGATCATCGCTGGTCAACTATTGATGAATACACATGGCGGCCGTGGCACATTATTAGGCGGTATTCCAGGTGTGCCGCGCGGCTCAGTCGCGATTATAGGCGCGGGCGTGTTAGGTTCGAATGCAGCGCGTGCGTTTTTGGGAGTTGGCTCACAAGTGATTGTGCTCGATAATGATATTCGCAAGTTACAATATTTGGATGATCACTTTAACGGCCGTATTACTACTATGTTGGCCACAAGACACAGCTTACGGCGTGTGACCAGCTTTGCAGATGTGCTCGTCGGGGCTATCCAAAATCCGGGCCGCCGTGCGGAACAAGTCATTACCCGTAATATGGTCAGGCGCATGCGTCCTGGTTCAGTTATACTAGACTTCTCCATTGATGATGGCGGCTGTGTTGAAACCAGCCGTCCAACAACCCATCGTGATCCTACCTTTGTCGTTGATGAAGTCATCCATTATTGTGTACCCAATGTGCCTTCGGCCGTTGCGCGTACCACAAGCTATGGCATTACAAATGCACTGCTGCCTTTCCTTAAAGCGGTCGGTGAGTATGGCATTGTTGGCATGTTGGAACAAGAGCCAGGTTTTGCAAATGGCATCAATTTGTATCAAGGTAATCTGGCTCATCCAGACGTAGCTGCGGCACTCGGTCGTCCACTTGCCGCCAAAATACCCTGGGGGCTGCGCAAATGAACTGGGAATCGCTTTATCGCAGCAAGGTGACGGATGTTGATACCGCCCTTGCCAGTATTCGTTCGTATGATCGTATCTATCTTGGTGGTGGTGCCGGCGTGCCCAAAAAACTTGTTGCTGGCCTCACGAACCGTGCCGATGAATTACGTGATGTCGAAATCACCCATATCCTCACTTTTGCATCCGCTCCTTATGCTGAAGAGCAATATAGTCATGCCTTCCGTGTCAATGCTTTATTTATTGGTCAAAATGTGCGCAAGGCCGTGCAGGAGGGACGCGCTGATTTTACCCCTGTTTTCCTGTCAGAAATTCCCTCGCTTTTCCAAAATGGCACTTTGCCTCTGAATGCGGCTCTCGTTTCTTTGACACCACCTGATGAACATGGGTTTTGTAGTTTTGGCGTTGAAGTAGGCACAACCAAACCAGCTGCAGAATCTGCTGATATCATCATTGCTGAAATTAACAAACAAATGCCACGTACCTTAGGTGACAGCTTCATCCATGTAAGTCGGCTCACTAGCATCGTAGAAGCGGATTACCAACTGCCTATTGTCCCTCAGGGTGGCACTTCACAATTACATATGCGCGTTGGTGAATATATCGCCGACATGATCCCCAATGGAGCCACCTTGCAGATGGGCATTGGCAATATTCCCGATGCTGTTTTACATCATTTGGGTGGCCATAAGGATTTGGGTATTCACACAGAACTGTTTTCAGATGGTGTGATTGAGATGGTGAACCGTGGTGTGTTCAATTGTTCTAAAAAGAGTTTCCATCCAGGTAAAATTGTGGCCGGCTTTTTATTCGGCAGCCAAAAATTATATGAATTTGTGCATAACAATCCTATGATTGAACTGCACCCTACAGATTATGTCAATGATCCCTTCAATATTTCCCAAAATGACAAAATGGTTGCCATCAATTCGGCGTTACAAGTTGATCTGACTGGCCAGGTTTGTGCTGATTCGATTGGCGCACGTTTGTACAGTGGTGCCGGTGGACAGGTTGATTTTATTCGTGGCGCAGCACGCTCGAAGGGTGGCTTGCCTATAGTAGCATTCCTGTCAACAGCCAAACAAGACACGCTCAGCCGCATTGTGCCCATGTTGTATGAAGGCTCCGGCGTGGTAACCACACGCAATGATGTGCATTATGTTGTTACCGAATATGGGGTTGCTAAATTACACGGCAAAACAGTGCGTGAACGCGCACGTGCACTGATTAATATCGCCCATCCCAAATTTCGCGATGAATTGACACACGCAGCTGGCAAGCTGGGATACTTTTAAGTTCATAGTCAAAACGCTCTTCAACTGCATTACTCCCGAATAGAATTCAACAGAATATGCAGATACAGGGAGCGCTGCCTCGCGTGAAAAATTGGGGCGACCGTCTTTTTTTGCTGCTTGTAGTTCCATTTTCGATGTACTATTTCCCGATGCTATCGAATGACTGTTTCTGGTCGATCCATTCGGAAAGTCTCTCTTATTTTTGGCCTTAGGGTGGCCCAAAGACTATATCGACGCACACATCCCCTCATTCTCCATGTTAAATAATACCCCAGAATAATACGAAAGGGGTATGACACTGATACCATCTCGAGATTATGATGAAGGTATAAGATTTTCTGATCTTAAATAGCCAGAAAGGAGAATTAGAAGTGATAAATTGTTTGATGAGGAGAAAAGTCCCGTAGATCTCTTTCACCTGGCATTTTATAAAGTTGGGTTCCGCTTGTTGTTTGTTTTGTCAGTAGTGTGAGGAGGCTATCATGAGTAATGTAATAAGGAATAATGAAATTCAACAGGAACGAAAAATCAATAATACGTTTAGCGATCTTTTTAAGGCCAGTCTGGTAGGAATACTGGCGGTTCTTATTACGATTATCCCTTTTGAGCAATTTATTGCCCAGATCGTCGGAGTATCCTATGCGGAATTTCGCGGCGGGA
>JAGRDI010000405.1 GCA_020432765.1 Anaerolineales bacterium
ACGGTAGCTTTTGCGTTCGCCGACCTGGGTGAGACCCAGGTAGAATTCTTTGATGTCGGCATTTTGGGCTAATTGGTCGGCGAGGCCATCGAGCACAAAAATCTGTTTGCTCGGCACATTTTCAATTGTTGACATCGATCAAGATGTGAATTACTATTGTGCTATACAGGTAATTCAAATGGAGGTTTTTATGCGCAGTACAATAACGGCAAGAGGGCAAACAGTTGTCCCCGCAAAAATACGTAAACATTTTAATCTATCACCCTCTGATCGTCTGGAATGGGTGATTGAAAACAACACCATTCGAGTCGTTCCGGTTACGGCCGATCCTATTGCGGCGTTTCGTGGTGGTGGTAAAAGCGGGTCTGTGGAACGCTTGTTGGCAGATCGCGCCGCTGACAAACAACGCGAATGAACCACTTTCTACTTGATACGTCGGCATTATTAACTTTACGCAACAATGAAGCTGGGGCAGAAGTAGTTGCTGATATACTTTATCAAAGCCAGAAAAATAAGGTAGCTTGCTTTGCTTGTTTTATGACCCAAATGGAACTTTTTTATCGTGTTTGGAAAGATGAAGATGAACTTGCGGGACGCTTAGCGTATGCACAGTGCCAAGAATTGCCCATCATATGGATGCATGAAAACCCGACGCTTTTAGAAAAAGCGGCCGAGCTAAAAGCCACATACGCCATCTCTTTGGCTGATGCCTGGATTGCTGCCGCCGCACTCATACAAGATGCTATTCTTATCCACAAAGACCCAGAATTTGAGTTAATCAACTGCCGCCAACAACCCTTGCCATATAAACAGTAATAATGATTCAACCCAACCAACGTTTGCGGCGTTTGTAATGTTTGACATCACGGTAGCTTTTGCGTTCGCCGACCTGGGTGAGACCCAGGTAGAATTCTTTAATGTCGGCGTTTTGGGCTAACTGATCCGCGGGCCCATCGAGCACAATACGGCCGTTTTCCATCACATACGCATAATCGGCCACCTGCAAAGCCACATTTGCATTTTGCTCTACAATCAACATGGATGTGCCCGACTCGCTGTTAATACGCCGGATGATTTCAAAAATATCTTGCACCAGCAGCGGGGCCAGTCCCAAAGACGGCTCATCCAACAGCATCAGGCGTGGTTTCGCCATCAACGCACGGCCGATCGCCACCATTTGCTGCTCCCCACCCGACAGATAACCGGCTGTGCGGCTGCGTAAATTGCGCAGCAGCGGGAAATAAGCATACACCTGTTCCAACAACTGTTTCGTTTCGCCGCGATTGGCGTTTATCAACGCGCCGGTACGCAAATTCTCCTCAGTCGTCAGGTGTTGAAAAAGCCGCCGTCCTTCAAGCACTTGCACAATACCCAGGCGCGTGACTTCCTCAGCCTTGACACCATCCAGTGAACGGCCGTCGAACTCAATGCCGCCGCGTGTCACTTTGCCATTCTCGCGCAGCAGCAAGCCCGAAATGGTCTTGAGCGTGGTCGTTTTGCCCGCACCATTGGCACCCAATAATGAGACAATCTGCCCTTGCTCAACCGCCAGCGATATACCGCGCAGCACGAGGATGACATCACTATAAACGACTTCAATGTTGTTGATTTTGAGCATAGAATTTTATGAAAGGAACACGGAGCTGCACGGAGGATATAGGAGGGGCACGGAGAGAAG
>JAGRDI010000406.1 GCA_020432765.1 Anaerolineales bacterium
ATAAATGCCCTGCAGGGCATTTATCGACTCATAATCAAGGGCCCAAGAAATCAGCAGCAGCCGGGCTTCAAATGGGTTAAACTCATTCAACTTTGCCGGGCGTACCGTTTCAACCCCTTTCAACAATGCCTTCAACGCCATATCTTCACTGCCAATTTTGTCCAAAGCTTCCGCAAACAGCCTGAAAAAGAGTCCACCATCCTCCAACATACCAGCAACCAGCAAAAACACCTCGCGCCAACGATTGTCTTCGACATACGCCATCAAATTCGCCAAAGAACGGCGTGCTTCATTAGCGACAATAAAGTTAGCCGTATAATATTCCTGCAATGTTAAATGGGAGAAAGAATGTATACGCCTGGCACGTTCCACAAAAATGCCATGCTGTGCTTCAATCGCCTGCAAAACCGCTTCACCATCCGGCTCACTCACCCCAGGTACATTCACCAAATAAGCTTCAATTTGTGGTACCAACTGCTTTTGGGACAAGAAGTAATCGCCCGCTAAAAAAGTTTGATAAGCAGTAAAAGCAAACAACTTTTGTTTATGGCGTAAGGTTAATTCCTTATAAACCGCCGGGTCGCGGCGGATCTTGCGGCTCGAATCCCACTTAACCAACAAGGCACGCGTCGCCTCTTCGTAAATTTCACTGCGGTTCGGTGGAAATTCAAAGCGTTCTTCATAAGTCAAACATAATAATGTCAACAACAAAGGAATTTGCGCCAATTCCAGCAGCGCCTGGTTCTGGTTGTCTTTGAGTAATTCATTTTTACAACGCTCAGCCAAATCTTTGTCATAACTAAACCATTTGTCAATGAAAGCACCAATTTGCTCACGGCTGAAATCTGCCATTTCCACATAATCAAACTGTGTGAAGGAGTAATCGTTAGCCGCCACCCGGCAGGTAATCAACACCTTGCCGCCACCATATTGGGTCACAAACTCATTCAGACCATCAATCAACAAGTCGCGCTGCCGATTCTCGACATTGACCTCATCGAGGCCATCAAACAGCACCATGCATTTGTTGTCTTGCAATAAGCGTTCAATAAACTGCCGTGGTTCAGGTATTTGATGGACGCGGCATAAACGCACGATGTAATCGAGCACTTCATCGCCTGTGCGCAGCCCTGGTTTGCTGTCCGAAAGGGTTTTCAACGCCACAAAAATCGGGAAATAATTAATTTCGCGGCGTATTGCTTGCAAGGCTGCCCATTTAAGAAAAGTCGTTTTACCTGCACCTGGCTTGCCTAAAATAAACAGCTTGTTATGAGAGTGTAAAACATCTAACCCCGGTTGGCGCTTGACTTTATCGCTGTATCTAAAAGCTCTGGGGCCAAAATGCTCACGCATATGATCCAGGCTGTACCGCTGCTCAGCCAATATTTTGTCAAGTACATTGACGTCAGTGAAAATTTCTTCGAGCTTTTCGCTCTCCATTTTGCCCAAAACATGCACAAAACCAGCATATTCGTACAGGCTGGTGTAATACTTTTCCACCGACCGGCGCCAATTAACTTCATCACTGCCGCGTTTTAATACCTTTTGCACAAATTCTTTGCCAAACGTCTCCCACAAGATTTGGGCTGCCTGGCTGATGGTTTCAATTGTTTGGGGATCAAGGGTTGGCATCGCTGCACCTATTCCTGGATATAAAATTAGCAAGAAAATCAAGCGATTTCCTACCAAGGGTACGCGGAAGTTCTGCTGCTGGAATGTCATTGCAAGACGAGGACTGAGCCTGTCGAAGTCCGGACTTCGACAGGCTCAGTCCTCATGGCATATCAACAAAAACTCCGCGCACACTCCTGCCAATCATACGTCAAAATAATCATTTCCCCAAAAAATAAACCATAAAATCCACGATTTTCAGTAGCCGGCAATTCCCGCACTGCAGCCGCGAAATCCCTTCGCGTTCTAGTACCACGATTTTCTAATTTTGAGAGGTAATAAATGGATTCCTGCCTGCGCAGGAATGACAATTTCCAGTGCAAGTCAGACACAACCCCGTAAAATCATAAATTTAGGGTACTAGAGTAAGTAAGCATGCGTGATTTGGAAATCACGGCTGCAAAGTGGACTGTTGAAAAACCCTGTAAAATCCGGAGGTACCATTGTTTTTGCATGCATCTAAGTGTATAATATTTGTTATTGCAATGATTCGCATTAAAGAATTTTCTTATGAATGAACCCCAAGCAGTCCTCGATACATTACGTGCGCGCCGCTTTCGCATCACACCACAACGTGAGATGGTTGTTGAAGCGCTTTTTAGCAGTGAACAGCATAAAACTGCTGAAGATGTATTTGCATTGGTACAAATGCGCACCACGGCTGTCAATATCGCCACAATTTATCGCACATTGGATATGTTAGTGGAGCAAGGCATCGCCAGCCGCACCGATTTAGGCGGTCAGATGATTTATACGCCACGTGAACATGGTCCCCATATTCATTTAGTCTGCCACCATTGCAGCGTGATTGTCGATGCTGATGCAGGCGTGTTAGCTGCTTTGGACGCACAATTGCAGCGCGAATACAATTTTCGCGCCGATTTAGGGCATATTTCGCTATTTGGCGTGTGTGCAGGGTGTCAAGATTGACCTTTGGAACACAGAAGAGACGCCAGTGTCCAGTAATTTTTATGGGAGGTATTATGGTAATTTTTGCCGGGATTTTATTTTTACATGTACCTGATGGATTTCTAAGTTTAGGCCTGGCGCTGTTGTGTTGGGTACTCGCTTTGGTAGTTATCGGTTTGGCGGTACGCAACGGCCGTAACGCCTTTGACGAACGCCTCATTCCGGTGGCGGGCATTATGGCTGCATTTATTTTTGCCGGACAGATGATCAATTTCCCAGTGGCTGGGGGTACATCGGGGCATATGATTGGCGCTACATTGGCCGCAATTGTTTTGGGACCGTGGCTGGCTGTTTTGGTAATGACGGCCGTTATCGTTTTACAAGCCTTACTCTTTCAGGATGGTGGTCTGGTCGTAATGGGCGCTAACATCCTGATCATGGGCGTGATTCCAGTAATAATAAGCTATGGACTCTTCAGGATGGTTGCGCAGCGCAGCAAAAATATCAAATTGGCAACCGCAGGGTTAGCAGCCTGGCTGTCGGTGATGGGCGCGGCATTAGTTACTGCACTACTGCTTGGTTTTAGTGGCACATCCAGCTTTCGTGTGGTTGTGCCGGCTATGTTGGGCATTCATGCCATCATTGGTTTGGGAGAGGCTTTGATCACAGCAGCAGCATTGAGTTTCATTATGCGAGCAAGGCCACAGTTAGTTCACGAAAGCGGAACTGCAGGCGGCCGTGGCTGGATGGTGGGCGGTGTGGTAGTGATCCTTCTGGTACTCTTAATCTCCCCATTTGCTTCCAGTTTTCCCGATGGGCTTGAATGGGTTGCACAACAGCAAGGTTTCATTAACGCAGCCAAAGCCGCGCCAGTTGAACTGCTGCCAGATTATACGCTGCCTGTGCTGGGCGATACGGCCGTTTCTACCATCACTGCCGGTTTTATCGGCGCATTACTCGTCGGACTTCTCGTTTTTGGTTTTGCTAAAATGTTAAAAACGACAACGAATTTAGATAGGCCAGAAGTCAAGTCAAAAGAATAATTCGTTCCTTCCCAGTTCGATGTAATCACTCAAGAAACACCCCTATGCACATAAACGTCTTTGACCATTATCAAAACCAATCTACAGCTGCCCATCGTCTTGATCCACGTGTGAAAGTTGTAGTTGTGGTGATTTTCATCCTCTCGAATGCACTGCTGCCGGATGGGTCATGGGCGGCCTATGTACTCATGGGGCTGTTTGTGTTTGTGGCGGCACGTTTGGCACAGATTCCGTTTGGTTTTATATTCAAGCGCTCCCTGCTAGTGCTGCCGTTTTTGTTGGCAGCGCTGACAATTGTGTTTACTTTACCGGGAACGGCCGTATTCTCCTTCCAACTTGGCACCTGGACTTTTACAGCTACTGATGCCGGTCTGGTGCGTTTTAGCAGCATCGTGGTACGCAGTTGGCTCTCTGTGCTTGCCGCTATTTGGCTTACAGCCACCACCCGATTCCCCGATTTGATGCATGCGCTGCGCCATTTACATGTGCCCCAACTACTGGTAGCGATTATCAGCTTCATGTACCGCTATCTCTTTGTCATGGCCGACGAAGCGCGTCGCCTGCTGCGTGCACGTGAAGCCCGCAGCGCCCGCTTGCCAAACCATAGCAGCGGTGGTTCATTTTGGTGGCGTGCAAGAACAGCCGGCAACATGGTTGGACAACTCTTCTTGCGCAGCTTTGAACGCAGTGACCGCGTTTATAATGCAATGCTGGCACGTGGTTATCGCGGCCAATTACTTACCATGAATCCCCATCAAATGACACATCATGATTGGCTGGTGGGCATTACAGCCGTTACGCTCATTCTTTTGGTACAATTGCTAAGCCGGATAATTTAAAATATGCCTATTCAACACAAACTCGAAAACAATGTAGATGGTAACGGCCGTTTACCTTCATTACAAATAAATAACCTCAAGTTTGCCTACCATGATGGACAGCCGGCGCTGCAAGGGGTTTCATTGCAGGTGGCAGCCGGTGAAAAAGTGGCTCTGGTCGGGCCAAATGGGGCAGGCAAAAGTACGCTCATGTTACATCTGAACGGCCTTTTACAAGGTGATGGCAGCCTGGCAGTAGGCGATTTGGCAGTGATCAAAGAAAACTTGCCGCTCATTCGCAGTAAAGTGGGCATGGTGTTTCAAAATCCGGACGACCAGCTTTTTTCACCAACCGTATTTGAGGATGTCGCTTTTGGACCGCTGCACCTTGGTTTGCCAGAGTCTGATATTCACCACCGCGTAACACATGCGTTGAAACAGGTTGGCATGGCGGGCTTCGAGAAACGCATGTCGCACCATCTCAGCTTGGGCCAAAAGAAACGGGTCGCTATCGCCACCGTTTTGTCGATGGATCCGGAAATTCTGGTTCTTGACGAACCATCAGCAGGGTTGGATCCCCGTGCCCGTCGCGCACTGATCCAATTATTAAATCAGTTAGATGTAACGATGTTAGTCTCCACTCATGATATGCTGCTGGTTTATGAATTATTCCCACGCATGGTAATCATGGATGAGGGACGTATTGTAGCAGATGGCCGCACGAACGAGTTAATGCTGGATGGGTTATTATTGGAGCGGCATGGATTGGAACGGCCGTTTCTCATCACAACCGCCGATGGTGGAAAAAGCGAATAGGGATGCTAAAAATGATTGCGTTGCAAAGACACATGCGTGGATTGATTTTTGTTTTACTGATTTCTTTAATTGGTTGCACGCAAACGCCCGGTCAAGACAGTCCACAAGATGAAATCCTCGATCTACCTGCATTGAAAGCAGTCGAGTTAAATGGCAATGCGTTAAAAGTTGTCGCCACAACCAGCATCATCGGCGATGTGGTTGCACAGGTTGGCGGCGATGCCATCGAGTTGACGACGCTGATGGGGCCAGGACAAGATCCACATAGTTATACGCCCGGCGCAAGAGAATTAACGGCCGTCGCCAATGCCGATGTCATTTTTGTTAATGGCTGGAATTTAGAAGAAGGCCTCGTCGCTGATCTGGATGAAATTAGCGCAGATATTCCGCTTGTACCAATTTCGGCCAAAATTGAACCACTGATCGCCGGAGTGGATGCACATGATCATGAACAAAAAGATGCAACTGCTAACGACCACCAACACAGTAACGTTGACCCTCATGTCTGGTTTAGCATTCCCAATGTAACTCAATGGACTCAAAATGTTGCTGTAGTTCTTTCGGAGCTAGACCCCCAAAATAGTGAAGTATATGCCAACAATGCCGCTGCATATTTGGAAGCATTAGATGCCTTAGCGGCATCTGTCGAGCCACAATTGGCCGCCATTCCAGCCGAAAAGCGTTTCCTGGTGACCAACCATGACACATTCAGCTACTTTGCCAATGCGTATGATTTTGAACTGATCGGCACTGTCATTCCTGCCGCCAGCACCCTTGCCGAACCTTCAGCCAGCGATTTGACTGAATTGATCGCTGAAATGGATACACATGCCATTTGTACCATCTTTACGGAGAACACAATCAATGACGCCTTAGCACAAACCATCACAGCCGAATTAGATTCCTGCGATGAAGTCCGGGTAGTGCAGCTTTATACAGGCGCCCTTGGTACGGCCAACAGCGGCGCAGATAATTACATTGACATGTTCCGCACCAATGTCGCTGCGATTGTCGCCGGCCTAAGGTAGGAAAGCTGTTTGAAAAGGCACTTGAAATTCATCAAAAGACCGCCAAACAAGCTGTTTTTTCTGACAGGACACAGCAAAATTGATTGGGTTATGGGGCTGGTATTGCTGTCTTTGTTGGTTGGTTGTATGCCCTCCCTGGCAGAAGACCAGGCGATCACAGAACACACCATCACTGTTTATGCGGCTTCATCACTAACAGATGCTTTTTCAGAAATTGCCATGGCATTTGAGGCCCAAAATCCAGAAACGGCCGTTCTGCTTAATTTTGCCGGCTCATCCCAATTGGCTGCACAACTGCATGAAGGTATGGTTGGTGAAGTGTTTGCTTCCGCCAATCCAGCGCAAATGGCCGCAGTCATTGACTCAGGCCGCGTAACTCCCGGCAGCGAGACAGTTTTTGTTTCAAATCAGCTAACAATCATTGTACCGGTTGATAACCCGGCGGCCATCAATGCATTTGAAGATTTAGCCAACCCAAATGTGGATTTGATTTTGGCTGGCGAAGGGGTTCCGGTGCGCAGTTACACGGCAAAAATTATCGCGACGATGCCGCCTCATTTCCAGGATCAATTTTATCGCAACTTGGTATCGGAAGAGGATAATGTGCGGCGTGTGGCAGCAAAAATCGCCTTGGGCGAAGCCGATGCGGGGATTGTTTATACAACCGATATAACCCCTGATATAGCCTCAAAAGTGCAGCAAATCCAGATACCTGCAGACCAGAATTTTGCGACTGCCTATACGATTGCACCGTTAAATGACGCGCCGCATCCCGAATTAGCCGCACATTTTATCGATTTTGTAAACAACGCAGAGGGTCAGTCGATTTTGGCAAAATTTGGTTTTAACCCGCCCTCGGAAAATTAACATAGTGACACAACAAACTTTTTTTATACGGCCGTTTACACTTAACAATAGAACACTGGCGTTTTTATTTTACCAGAGGAGACATGTCAGGTTTCTACCACGAGTAGAGTGTGAACAAATTGATCATAAAACCTGACATGTCTAGAATGCGCCAGACT
>JAGRDI010000407.1 GCA_020432765.1 Anaerolineales bacterium
CGAGCGAATGGGTAATACGGCCGTTGCTAATTAATTCCGGCACGGCATTTAGCGGAAACTCCACCGTCAAAATATCTTCGGCACCATCAAATTGGGGTTCTTGCACCTTTTGTGCGTCACGCGCCAGGAAAGAAAAACATTTGTTGCCCATAAAAGCCGGATTGGGTTCGACACTGCCAAGCGGAATGATTTGCGCGGCGTCATATCCAGTCTCCTCCAACATTTCGCGTTGGGCCGAATATGCTGGATTGGGGTCTTCGGGATCGACCATGCCGCCAGGCACTTCTAGTGAAACCGCCTCAGTACCATACCGATATTGGTAGATTAGCACCACATTGCCCTGTGGTGTCACAGGGATAATATTGACCCAATCGACTGCATCCAAAACCACAAAATCATGGGTTTTGCCCGTGCGTGGCGAGCGCAAGGTGTTGATGCGGCTTTGAAATATACGGTAATCATGCTGGAGCTTGCTGTCGAGTTTTGTCCATTCTTTTACCATTCGTCTTTCCTTAAATTGCTTTTTTTCTGCTGATAATAGCCTAATCTTGCGTTAATCAAAATCAAGATTCTGATGAGAAGCCGCTTGTCGTATTGTGTTTATGTGGATTTTCATTATCGGTCATGATAAGGTTGTGGTTATGTTTGATTTAGCCTCGATCCGCACATGGACACAGTATTTGGATAAGTTGGTATTGTATGTGCTCAACCGGCGAATACCAGATTCGTTTAAGCAAAATCCGGCCGAAATGTTAGATATTGAGGCGGTATTGGCGCAGACAACGGTGAATCTGGAGAAAACGGCCGTTTCCAATCTCATAGCCCCTGGCGAGCACAAAGTGTGCCTGAACACTCTTTGTGGTGAACTTTGTTGTCAAGTGCGTGTGCGTTTGGCTGTGAACCCGCGAGCGCCGCTGCTGCTCTATCATCACGGCTTTGCCGAGGTACCTTATACGAGTACCTGGCAGAAACTCTTTCCGAAAAATAACCCTTTTCCTGCCCATTTAGTCGCTGTGCAAGCCCCGTATCATACAGAAATGAATACGGCCGTTCAATCTGTTTTTTCCTCACTGCAGCACATTTTACAAACTTTTGCTGGTTCTATACGCATCATGCAACTGTTGCAAGCAGTTTTTGAAGAAAATGAAGCTGCATTCACTGTTGCCAGCGGTTTGAGTTGGGGTGGCATCACCAGTATTTTATATGGCGGTGTTTTTAATCATGTGCGTGCGGTTGTGCCATTGTATGCGTCGCCTAATTTGGCTCAATTGTTGTGGGATAATGCTGAGACGTTTGGTCGTGATCTACCGTTTTCGCATGAGACATTAAGCCATTATCTTGACTTCACACCCTATTATGAACGCCTGGAATCACAGCGTGTGTTTGCTGTGCTGGGCAGCAACGACCTGTTTTTCCGCAAAGATCATCATGCGACGGTTTATGCTGATGAGGCGCTGGTGATGACGTCCTCAAACCATGTGGGCGCGGTGACACAAAACCGAACCCTTTTGCGCCAAAATTTACACGACGCGCTTGATTTTGCTGCAAATAATCCCCTTAACCCGGCTGTTGCGCGCACAACTTCCCATGAGTTCTCCAGACAAGCAGCATAATACTAAAAATGAAAACCAGGAATTTGGGGGATTTATGGGATTAAAAATCCCCCAAAACTTATTTATCCCTGACAAATTACATCCCTTCCCTTCACGATCTTCCCAATTACTGAATGTACTGTCGATGGTAATAGTGGCCGGATTGGTTGTCTGGTTATACAGCAGTTCTCTCAACTTTGCCTTTTTTAATGATGATCCCACGGGTCATTTTGCCTGGATGCAAGGGCGATCTTTTCTTGACTTCTTTATTAGTTCTGCCGCATATGGCTACTATCGTCCCATCGTATTCGTAATCCTAAAAAGCTTGGTGGCGTTGGTCGGGTATCATGCGGCTGTGTTTCATGCCCTTTTGCTTATTTTGCATGCTGCCAATGTGGCGATGGTGTGGCTGTTGGCACAACGTTTGGCTAACAAGCGTGCCTATGCGTGGGCGGTGGCTTTGATTTTTGCCACCATGCCTTTTAGCTATGAAGCGGTGGCGTATGTGGCTTCACTCACTCATCCATTGCTGCTTTTTTGGTTGTTACTCACGCTGCTGCTGTATCAAAACGGCCGTCACACCAGCCGCTTGAGATGGTATGTTGGCGCCTATTTGACCCTGATTTTAGGCTTGCTTTCGCATGAAAATGGGTTGTTTATTCCTTTGGCGTTAGTGGGGGTTGATTGGTTGGGTGATTTGCCGAAAAATTGGCGTGATAGTTGGCAACGGCCGTTTCTGCCCTACTTCATTGCGCCCATCCTCTTTCTTCTGCTTTGGTTTACCGTCCCCAAAACCAGTGAACAGACGATTCCGACTTTATCTACCATTTACTACAATCTAATCCCGTTTTTGCAAACATTAGCATATCCGCTGCTGTCGCTGTTTTCACTCGATGCGGCTGATGTTGGGGCATTGTGGTTGTTGAGCAGTCTAGTTTTGGCGGGTACGTTTGCTGCCGCCTGGTGGGCGCACGCACGTGCATTGTGGCTGTTTGGTTTGGCCTGGTTTGGGTTGAGTACCCTGCCAGCCATTCTGTTTTTGAGCGGAGACTATTTGTATGGCAGTCCACGTTTGCATTATTTGCCCGCTGTGGGTGTGTCTATTTTATGGGGGATACCAGTGCTGGCATTGGCCAGAACTGCCCGGAAAAAAAGTTGGCAGTATGGCTTGGCGGGTTTGGGCATGACGATTTATGTGCTGCTGATTGCGCTGACGCCGCTTTCATTTTTGCGCTGCGAGTTGGATTTTTATGCACAGGCTTCGCGCATTGTATGGCAAATGCGTGATCAGGCGCAAGCAGCAGACGCCGACCAAAATTTATTGTTTGTGAATGTGCCCTTTTTCTTTAGCTCCTATCCCGATAAGCCCGGAGGCTGCGAAAACTCATATCCATGGACGCCTGTGGGCGCGGTCGTTGTGCCACCGTATGCGGCCGTTCATGATTTTGTGCGTTTTAACGGCGGGCCGGATCGTCCGGCAAAGGCCGTTACAGTCCCCACTTATAACCCTGGTTGGAATACGGTTGGTTCCGAAATGTCGTTGGCTGAAATTCGTGAGCGCATCGGGGATACGGCCGTTTATGTGTATGATTTAACGGCAGACAGCTTTTTTGATCTTTCTGCGGCGTGGCAGCCAGATGTTGGTGTGGTGACACAGCCGCTAGCTGTGTTTGGTGACGTGGTGACTTTGGTAGAAACGGCCGTTGTGTATCCAGACCCACACTCTGCATCCAACCAAAGCGAAAGCCAAATTGAAGTCACACTAAGCTGGCAAACTGCTAACCTTATTGACCTACCCCTCAATGTTTTTGTCCATCTCTATGACCCAAATGGTGTGTTAATTGCCCAACATGATGGTCCTCCAGCCCAAAATTTCATTCCCTGGTCGAGTTTGCAGACCACAGATGTTGTGGCTGATAAACATTTGATTGTCTTTCCTGCTGATATGGCAACTGGGGAATATTGGTTGGCGGTGGGTTTGTATGATAGAGAAAATGGCGAACGCTTAACGGCCGTTGCTGATGGAAAGACACAGCCTGACAATATTTTTGTGATCCGAACTTACAACTCCCCGTAGATCGCTTACTCACTGTCTACTTATCTTAGATTCAGGTAGCATTTATGTTTGAAGCCTAGAATACGAATTGAAGTCGCCAAAAAAAGTGAGAGACTCCGGTTCACCCTCCTGGCCGTTGTTTCTCGCTTTTTTGTTTTAGCTAGAGTCATCGCCAATCCAACTGTCATACCCATCGCTCATGCAGGAAGATTTGTTTGCATTCAAACTCCAATGTCAATCGAATTGTTCATTCGACCTGCGATTTTTATTCATTTTGCTTGCGTGCTTGTAGCGAAAACAAGAAAGGGATTGTCCCATGTTGCTCAGGTGGGAGCCGCCACCATCCGTCCTTTCCTTGCTGCATAAAAGGAAATTTTGCACGTGCCGCATAAGGAAATTCGTGCAGGAATTCGATTTGTAAGCCGGCATTTACGAGTGAATTGATTATCTCACCCATACTGTGATCCCAAACATAGGCAACGGTAGCTGTGCCTTTATCCTCCGTGGCATAGGAACCGCGTGTTTCAATGCGTTGTGGTTCTTCTTTGTAGAAATAGGAACGTTCTGCCTTGAATTTGCCTTCCGGTTTGGCGCGGAAAACGCGGAAGAAGGGGTGATCTTCAACAATATAAAAAATGCCGCCCGGTTTGAGGTAATGGACGATAATTTTGCCCCAGTTTGCTAAATCGGGCAGCCCATGCAAAACGCCATAAGACGTAAAAACGATATCGAACTGACCTGCCAGGACATTGGGCAATTCATAAATATCTGACTGATAGAAATGTGCAGGAATAGCGAGTTCCTGGCTGAGTTCTTGGGCGAGGGTGATCGCCTTTTGTGAGAAATCGACCCCTGTAACAATGGCACCACGGCGTGCCCAAGCAAGTGTGTCCATGCCAAAATGACATTGCAGATGCAGCAGCGTTTTGCCTGCAACGTCACCGAGTTCGTCTAGTTCAATCGAGCGTAAGCGGTCTTTGCCCGCCTTAAAACCGGCCAAGTCGTAAAATTCCGAGTTTTTGTGTTCAATGGTCAGTTGATCCCATCGTTTTTGATTGGCTTGTAAATAGTTGTGCATAAATTACCGATCTTGCCTTTTGTATATGAAATAACTAATTGTAAGCTAAAACCTTTCAGAAATCAGCCCAAACAACATAGTGCGCAGAGAATATTGATTCTATAATTGCATTGGCATCTGAGCCAGCAACGGCCGTTGCCATCACAAAACAGTCTGCTTATTAACTGGCGCATTCTTTACTTTAATCATTTTCCAAATCCGCAACATCCGTTAAACTCCAGTCCCATGGATGCAATCGATCGTCATAACCGTTACGCCATGATTCAACGTGTCAAAGCCTATTGGCTGCAAGGGGTGCTGGCAGACTCATTGCATGGCGCAGATTTGATCGACATTAACCTGGCCTATCGACCAGAAGCTGTCGGCGCTACAGCGACTGATGTCTCTGTGGCACAAAAATGGCAAACGGCCGTTTACGACACACCCATCCCAACCGAAACCTCTATCACAGAACTATTTGAAAAAGCCAACCGCGAGTTATTGCTGCTAGGCGAACCTGGCGCTGGCAAAACAACCTTGTTACTGCATTTAGTCACCAGCTTATTGGCAAGTGCCGCTAATGACGAACAGCAGCCCATTCCCGTCGTGTTTAATCTGAGCAACTGGCAAATCCAGCAACCTTTAGACAAATGGCTGGTTGCTGAACTCAGCCATACTTACGAAGTCCCATCTGAATTGGGTGCAGCTTGGATTAGCAACAACCAGATAATCTTACTCCTAGATGGTCTGGACGAAGTCGAACGAGATGGACGCGAAGCATGTGTAGCGGCCATCAATCAACACCATGCAAACCAGAGGGGTGTTGCTTTAATGGTGACGGCACGTGACCATGATTATCATGAGTTAACCAAACGACTCCATCTAAACCAAGCTGTTTTTCTACAACCACTCACAGATAGTCAGATAGAATCCTATTTAGTCAGTCGCGGCTTAATTGGTACAGATTTACAAACTGTTTTGCAAGCTGATTCAGGCTTACGCGAGTTAGCACGTTCACCGTTGATGTTAAACATTATGGCATTAGCCTACACGCAACAATCGCTTGACATGACCGCTTCACCCACAAATCGCAAAGCAGATCGTAAACGCTTATTTGAAGTCTATGTCTCCCAAATGCTCACCTATCGCAGCAGCGAGATAGCCTACCAACCTGAAGATAGCATACGCTGGTTAGCCTGGTTAGCCCACCGGTTATCTCAAACCAATCGCACCATGCTTTTTGTAGAAAATATGCAGCCCAACTGGCTGCCTCGCCCCCAACAACGCGGTTATGCTGACCGTCTAAAGTTGATCATTGGACTGGCGTGCTTTTTAATCGGTATGCTCGGTGGTGTGTTGGGGGTGCCGGCGCATGGCTGGTCAGCCTTGATCGTGGGGGGCAGTTTAGGTGCATTTGCTGCTGTCTGGACGGCTTTAAGCGGACGCTTGTTAGTGCGCAGCCGGGCAAATTGGTATAAGATTGAAACAGTTGAGATGGTGTCTGTTTCTTTGACCTGGGTTGGCTTGGGTTTTGTAGTGGGGGCTTTGAGTGGTTTATTGCTGGGTTTGCTTATCGGTTTTTTGCTTAACTGGTTGGTGGGCGTAACGGCCGTTCCCTGGTGGTTGTTATGTGCCTTATGGATTGGCATCGATTTGGCAGTGGAATTCTCTCTGGTGCGCGGCGAAGTGAAAATGCGTACAACTCCAGGCGAAGGCATTGAATATTCAAAGCGGTATGGTGTGTTGATTAGCGGGGTCGTGGTCGTGGTAACGGCCGTGTTGCCTCTCCTGCTGCTTGGTCTGCTAAATATGGCTGGCATGGGCGTAAATTGGTCAGCGACAACACCTTGGATCATTAGCATGGGACTTTACCTTGGCTTAATGAGCGGGTTGGCTTATGGTGGATTGGCAGCCTTGCAGCATCGCCGCTTGCTCACGGTTTTTTGTCGTGATGGTGTCTTGCCGGCAGATCCCATTCATTTTTGGAACTACGCTGCCGAACGCAGCCTCTTACGCAAAATTGGCGGCGGTTATACGTTTATCCATGCACTTTTATTAGATTATTTCAAGCAAATTAGCCAATCAGAATGATTTATTAATGGACACCCTATCCGACATCCCGCCAGAACAACGTTGGCACAAACAACGCTTTCCAGCTCCGGCGGCCGTTGCTATAACCATTGATCGCAGTAATTTGCTGCCACGTTATTTATTGATCAAGCGTCTAAAAAGTCCCTATGCTGGCAGTTGGGCTTTGGTCGGTGGCAAATGGGAGTTTGGCGAAACCTTGGCTGCTGCTATCGTGCGCGAAGTAAAAGAAGAAGCTGACTTGGACGCGACGTTTGTCGCCATGCGTGGCTTGGTGAGTGAACGCGTGATCCCGCAAAGGGATGACCAAAAAGCCGCCCATTTTATTCTTTTTGTCTGTGAACTAACCGCGAGCGGTAAACCACAAGAACAAGATGAGGGCTTGGTGGCATGGTTTACGTTGAAAGAAATCCATGCGCTGCATACAGCAAAAGCGATCATTCCCAGTGATTATCAAATGATACGTAGTTTTGTGATGGAAACGGCCGATACGACCCCTTACTATGAAGCTGAAATGCGTGCCCCTCTAGATAACGCAGCTTCCAGTTCAATTGATCTGCTGCGTTTTGAACGTATGCATCCTTAACATATTATGGAATTTTACACACATTTATTGATTATTATCACCGGGTTTATCATCCTGGCTCTGGCCTCAAACCAAATTGGCCACTTTTTCACCCGCTTCAAGTTACCGCTTATTAGCGGCTTTTTGGTTGCGGGTATCTTGTTTGGCCCTTATGGCCTGGATTTCATTCATGCGCGCGATGTTGGCGATTTGCATTTTGTTGATGAAGTCTCGCTTGCATTTATAGCCTTCGCTGCAGGCAGCGAACTATATCTTAAAGAGTTACGCAGCCGTTTCAAAAGTATCACGTGGGTAACAATTGGCCTGGTTGTGGTTATTTTCACGCTGACGACAACGGCCGTATTCCTTTTGGCCAGTTACGTGCCTTTCATGCGTGACATGCCCAATACGTTACGGCTGGCTGTCGCGCTTTTGGCGGGCGCGATCCTCGTGGCGCGTTCTCCCTCCTCAGCCATCGCCATTGTTAACGA
>JAGRDI010000408.1 GCA_020432765.1 Anaerolineales bacterium
CCTCAGCCATCGCCATTGTTAACGAAATACGTGCCCGTGGCCCCCTTACTCAAACTGTGATGGGCGTCACAATCATCAGTGATGTGCTTGTCATTGTCATATTTGGTCTGAATCTGGAAATCGCCGAGGCCCTTTTAACCGATGTCAGCTTCAATCTCGGCTTTGCGCTGCTTTTATTGTTCGAATTGCTTTTTGCTATGGTTATGGGCATCATTTTGGCTTATATACTTAAACTTATCCTAACCTTGCACATGGACGGCCGTATCAAAATCATCCTCATCTTGGCAACCGGCTACGCTATTTTTGCGCTTTCTACGCTCCTGCATGATAACAGTCATGACTATCTAAATATTACCCTCACACTTGAACCATTGCTCGTGTGTATGATCGCTGGTTTCTGGGTGACCAATCGTACCAACTACCGCGCTGAATTTCTCAAACTCCTCGAAGAAGTGGCTCCAATTGTCTACATTATCTTCTTTACCTTAACGGGCGCTTCATTAGCATTAGATGTTTTAGCGGCCACCTGGCATATCGCCTTGGCTTTGTTTGCAGTACGCTTGTTGGGCATTTTTATTGGGGCATTTTCAGGTGGCGTCATCGCCCGCGACCCGATGAAATTCAATCGTGTCAGTTGGTTAACTTATGTGACGATGGCGGGTGTAAGCTTAGGTCTAGCTAAGGAAGTGGCTGACAAATTTCCCACATGGGGACCTGAATTAGCGACTATCATCATTGCGGTCATCGTGCTGAATCAAATTGTTGGCCCTCCCATGTTCAAGTGGGCCTTAAACCGCGTTGGCGAAGCACATCCGCGCCATGAAAAATCGGCTTTTGACGGAGTGCGTGATGCCATTATTTTTGGTATTGATGGACAAGCAGTCGCATTATCACGGCAGTTGGTTGCTCATGGCTGGCAGGTGAAAACAGCTTGTTTAGATACGCAGTTGCTCGGTACTGGTACGGCCGTGTCTGATCTCCACATCCACCCGATCAACAATTTTTCTATTGACACCTTGCGTGCACTAAATGCCGAAAATGCAGATGCTATCGTAACGCTGCTTTCGGATGATGAAAATTATCAGATATGCGAAACCGCTTATGAACATTTAGGTACTGAAATCCTCGTCGTGCGCTTAAATAATCGCGCCAATTTCGACCGCTTTCATCGCCTAGGCGCACTCATCGTTGATCCCGCTACCGTTATGGTTGGACTGCTTGATCATTTTGTACGCTCCCCCTCAGCCGCATCGCTGTTGTTGGGCATGGATGAAGGCCAAGATGTGGTTGATGTTGAAGTGCGTAACAAAGATTTACATGGTATCACCCTACGTGAACTACGCTTGCCACTCGATACCTTGATCATGTCCGTGCAGCGCGACGGGCATGCCATCATCTCCCACGGGTACACAGAACTGCACTACGGCGACCGTATCACAGTTGTCGGCTCTGTCGACAGCCTGGAAGAAATATTCCTGCGTTTTGATGAACAAATCTAAAAACTATGGATTCTTACGACGGTAATCATCTTCCCTGGTTTTGAATAGTTCAAGTGTTGCATAAGCGATAGCCACATCGCCGATGTCGACTTTGTTGTTTATCCACCTTTGTGGAAAGTCAAAGCCTACATTACCATACACTTTAACCGGAACGGCCGTTTGCTCCCCTAATTCAGTTCTGTTAAAATTGTGAAAACTTGCACGAACGTGATCTGGTTAATCACAAAAAAGAGGATTCCAATTGTGACAAACGATATTCCAGATATTGTGATTGGGCGCTTACCCATTTATTTACGCGAATTAAACAGCCTACAGCGCGAAGGCGAAAAAACGAACACCTCTTCACACGATTTGGGTCGCCGACTGGGCATTAGCTCAGCGCAGATACGCAAAGACCTCTCCCATTTTGGCGAATTTGGCAAACAAGGCACTGGCTACAACATTGCCTATCTCGTTGAACAAATTTCTGAAATATTGCACTTAACAAAAGAATGGAATGTGGCTATCGTTGGCGCGGGTTATTTGGGTCATGCGCTGGCACATTATAATGGTTTCCAACATCGCGGCTTTCGCATTGTATGTGTGTTTGACAGCGACCCTAAAAAAATTGGACAGCAAATGGGTGATTTTGTGGTGCAGTCGGTGGTTGAATTAGAAACAACCATTCAGCAAGCGCATATTGCGATAGCAATTTTGGCGGTTCCCATAGACGTTGCTCAAGAAATTACCAATAGACTGGTAGAAGTTGGTGTAAAAGCTTTACTCAGCTATGTGCCAGTGCAATTGATGGTTCCAGAAGACGTGAAGGTGAGTTACAGTGACCCCGTTGTACAAATGCAGCGCATGACTTATTATTTGAATCCATAAATTTGTTGCATATGTAACATCTTTTACGCACTACGCAGTAGGTATAAAAAAACCCCACTCAAAAGTGGGGTTTTTGCATTACATGTCGGAAATACTACGTTGGAGAATAGGCAGTTCGGCGAGTGCCTTGCCCGCGCCTAAGGCGGTACAAGCAATCGGGTTGTCGGCAACATAAGCAGGTACGCCGGTTTGTTGTGTCAACATCGTATCAATGTCGCGCAGCAGCGCACCGCCGCCGGTAAGTGCCATGCCTCTGTCGATGATGTCGGAGGATAATTCTGGTGGCGTTTTTGCTAATACAGCTCGAACGACATTGGCAATTGCGGCCAAAGGCTCGTGGATCGCTTCGACGATCTCACTAGATTTGATACCGATGGTTTTAGGCAAACCTGCAACTTGATCACGACCTTGCACTTGCATTTCTAGATCATCATCTTGTTCGATTGCAGCACCAATCTTGATTTTCATCGCTTCAGCCGTTGGCTCGCCAATCACGAGGTTATACTTTTTACGGATGTAACTGATGATGGCTTCGTCGAGGTGTACCCC
>JAGRDI010000409.1 GCA_020432765.1 Anaerolineales bacterium
ATTACCCAAATAAATTATAAATTTGCAATATGCTTGACTAATTGACTGATTGGCTAACCAACTGGATTGGCCATTCGTTTGTGTTATAGTTTCACTATGGAAGCCAAAACCAAATCACGACATCTCGCTGAAATCAGCGCTAATTTTTTCAAACTTGGACTCGTCGCCTTTGGTGGGCCTGCTGCGCATATCGCCATGATGGACGATGAATTTGTTACGCGGCGTCAATGGGTATCACGCCAACATTTCCTTGACCTCATCGGAGCCACCAATCTTATCCCCGGCCCAAATTCCACCGAAATGACAATGCATTTGGGGTATGAGCGTGGGGGCATGTGGGGGTCTATCGCGGCTGGTGTGGCTTTCATTCTACCCGCCGCTATGCTCACCGGCTTAGCAGCCTGGGCTTATGTCAACTTTGGCAGCTTGCCGCAAGTTGAACCGCTGCTGCAAGGCATCAAACCGGCTGTAGTCGCCATCATTTTAGGTGCACTATGGCGTTTGGGACGCAAGGGGATCAAAAATTGGCAGCTTGTCGTGATTGGGGCCGGTGTGGCAGTGGCCACATTGTTAGATGTACCTGTATTGTGGGCATTATTTGCCGGTGGGGCAGTCGGCATGATCTGGCTGTTGCTGCAATCACGCCACGCTAAAACATTGCCGCTCTTACTGCCACTGGGAACGGCCGTTGCCCAAACCAATCCCGACCAAATCCCTTTATGGCAAATCTTCCTCTTCTTTCTTAAAGTTGGTTCAGTTCTTTACGGCAGTGGCTATGTACTTGTTGCCTTTCTGCAAAATGACCTCGTCGACCGCTACGGCTGGTTAACCCAGGTGCAGCTATTGGATGCCATCGCCATTGGCCAATTTACACCGGGGCCAGTTTTAACAACAGCGACATTTATTGGCTATCTGCTTGGTGGTGTATGGGGCGCTGTTGTGGCCACTTTGGGCATTTTTCTGCCCTCATTCGTCTTTGTACTCATGTTAAACCCACTGGTTCCCAAAATGCGTAACTATGTGTGGACAAGCGCCTTTTTGGATGCGATTAACGCTGCAGCTGTCGGCGTGATGCTGGCAGTAACCATTAATCTGGGACATGATACCTTAACGTCATGGTCAGCATGGTTCATTTTTGGGCTGGCTACCTATGTAACTCTGCGCACCAGGCTCAGCTCGGTGTGGATAGTGATTGGCGGCGCTGCGCTTGGATATTTATTCCATATTATTTTCTAGCAGGCTGTTGGAGAAAAAAGGACACTGATTTCACAGATTAACACAGATAAAAGACAAAACTGACTTTTCCGACAAGCGCTAGTAGTTCAGCCAATAAGGTTTGCCGGGTTGACACCAATGGCACGGTGAGAGTCTGCACTAAGTGCGCCGAAGTAAGACACGGCCACGAGCAACCGACAAAAGATGTTTGTCAGACTACTATTACTGGAAACATTTACAGGAGAGAGTGCGCTGTTATGACTAAAATAACAATTGTCAATGTAGGTTATCGTTCGACCAACTTTTGGGTTGTCAGTGCTGACACATCACGTATATTGGTTGACCTCGGTTGGCCGGGCACAATGGGCATGCTGCGCGCCAATCTCAAACGCATGGATATACCGCTCAAGGAAATCCGTTATGGCTTAGCCACTCATTACCACATTGATCATGCTGGACTTGGGCAAGAACTCAAACAGGCTGGCGTGCCGCTGCTCGTGGTCGATGTACAAGTCGACGCCATCCCGCTTATGAAAACATGGATCAAGCCACAGGACAATTATGTGGAAATCACTACACATGACAATGTCATAATTCCTTGTGCTGAAAGCCGGCCACTGCTTGAACAAATCGGCATCGCAGGCGAAATTCTGCACACGCCGGGACACTCTGATGACAGTGTTTCGCTCCTGCTCGACGACGGATCTGTTTTTATTGGCGATCTCACCCATCCGGCTTTTATTGGGTATGAAGACCCTGCGGTTGTGTCCGCGAGTTGGCAATTGCTGCGTGAGTGTGGTGCTAAATGCATCTATCCAGGACATGGACCAATACGGCCGTTGGTTTTGTGATTCGTTGCACATCAAGGTGTCGGATCGTAAAATTATAAAGAAAATATTAATAAAATTGCTGGCTAATTCCTTTATTCCCGCCAGCAAATAACCGAAGGAGTTTCAAAATGAATGTCAATTGGGAACAAATTGTCACAGAATTAGGCACATTGTTGCTCAGATTTATAGGGGCACTTATTGTTTTACTGATCGGTTGGCTGATCGCTAAATGGATCGGTAAACTCGTCACTAAAATATTACATCGTTTCAACCTGGATGAACGTACATCTAAATGGGCCGGCGACAGTGAAGATATTCCTAAGGTCGAAGAAGGTATCGGTACTATTGTCTACTACCTGCTGATGTTATTTGTGCTGGTTTTGTTCTTCGAAGTCTTAGGGTTAACACTCATTACCGAACCGCTCAACGCACTCTTAGAAACAATTTTATCTTACTTGCCAAGTCTGATTGCTGCTGGTGCTTTAATCGTTGCAGCCTGGATTGTAGCCGCCATCTTGCGTGGTTTTACACGCCGGCTGCTGCAAGGAACCGGCGTAGATAAACGGGTCGGTGATCAAGCTGGTTCTGACAGCGTGCCCATTTCTAAAGGCGTGTCCGAAGCGGTTTACTGGCTAGTGTGGCTAATCTTCTTGCCGCCTATCTTGGGTGCGTTAGGCATGGAAAGTCTGGTTGCGCCGTTAACAGCCATGTTAATTGATCTGCTGGATTACATTCCCAACCTTTTAGCAGCAGCATTAATTCTACTGGTCGGTTGGTTTGTAGCTAAGATTCTCCGGCGCATCGCGACCAGTTTTCTGGCTGCCATCGGCACAGATAAATTCAGCGACCGCATTGGTCTGGGGAAGGTTTTGGGCAGCCAAAATCTATCGGGCTTACTGGGGTTGATTGTGTTTATCCTCATTCTTATTCCAGTCATCATTGCTTCTTTAGATGCATTGAATATGGATGCGCTCACCACGCCGCTGAGTGCGATGCTGGAAACGATCTTTACAGCCATTCCTGCAATCTTAGCTGCGTTTGTTATTTTAGCAGTGGCGTATGTCATTGGTAAACTGCTCGGAGAACTGGTAGCCAATGTATTGGAAGGCGTCGGTTTTGACAATATCATGGTCTTGTTGGGCTTGACAAAAGAACCAACCACCGGGCGTGCCGCACCTTCGCAGATTGTAGGTATGCTCGTGCTTATTGCGGTCATGCTAATGGCTGCGTTAAGCGCCGCTTCAATCCTCAATATGCCGGCTATTTCTTTGTTGGTTGCTCAATTTATTGCATTTGCCTGGCGTATCCTGATTGGTTTGGTCATATTTGGCATTGGTTTATGGTTAGCCGATTTAATCGCAAAGGCGATCAACGCAACCGATTGGCCGCAGAGAAATCTTGCCAGCCTGGTCACACGCGGAGCCGTCATTGTCTTGGCAACAGCCATGGCATTGGGACAAATGGGATTAGCCTCTTCAATCATAGACCTGGCATTTGGGCTGACGGTGGGCGGCATAGCACTCGCTGCAGCATTGGCCTTTGGTCTTGGTGGTCGTGAAGTTGCTGGCCGTGAATTAGAAGGCTGGGTTAATACGGTTCATCAGTTAGAACCTGCCGCTACAGATGAGGAAACGACTGCAGATAGTGATATGTCATAAGCCTAATTTTCGCTTGGACGCTTGTGCAGGATTCGTCTACAAATAACCTTTGAAATAACGAATCCGCGAAGGTTTGCCCGTTTACCAGTATCCAAAGTTAAAACGGGCAAACCTAAGTTACTTCTATTTTTGCTCGAAACACTAAAATTTGGCAGAAAGTCTTCCAAACCTATGGAAGACTTTCTGCCAATTTGATTTTTGAATGAACCACTGCACCCAGCATCTTGAGGGTCGCCACTTGCGCCGCTGATAGACCCTGAGCGTCGGTAATGTCCAGTTTGTCATATGGCCCTGTCGGTTTTAACGCCAAATCACAGACACCCGTTTGGCTGTCCCACATGCGAACCACACCATCATCGCCGCCGCTGGCAATACGGCCGTTTCTAGAGTTAATATCAATAGTCCCCATCCCCCCCTCATGCAACGTGCGCTTACATTCCCCTGTCTCCACATCCCACAACCGTAAACAGCCATTTTCGCTGTTTGTAATTAACACGGTGCCGTCATTGCTAAAAGCCATCGCTGAAATAAAACCGGCATCCGGTTGAATAATCAGATGCGGCCGGTATTCATGTACGCGCCAGAAAGTGATGGAGCCATCGGCCGTTCCCGCAGCTAATAACTGCCCATCAGGACTAAAATCAAGTTTAACAACCAGGCTGAATGTGTCGCGAAAAATTGTACCCTGTAGATCGCTGCCACGAAAAGAGACATGATGCAAAATAACTGCACGTAGATCTGCCTGCCAAATAGTCAGTTGGGAAAAATCATAACCGTATAAATCTTCCCCCAACGCAACGCATAAATGCAGGATATTTGCACCGCTGTAGCCGGGTAAAAGAGAGGGTTGGGAACGCACTGCAGCCAATAAATCGCGAATTTTTTCTACTGCGCCGGCTCTCCCTAAATTATACAGCAGCCATTGCACCACCGGCTCCAAAAGCAAACGACGTTGGCTCTCTTGGACATATTCCTTTTTATTTTTTTAATGTTCATAAGCCATCAAAATGGAAGCTGGCGATACCAACTTGACCACAGATCAACGAGGCAAACCAAGTCCACATAGTGCGGCCGTTTCCCTTCATTATAGTAAATCATTCCCGTTTTCGTTTTTCTGTCACGAAAATAGCCAACTGCGTGCGGTTTGTCAGTTCCAATTTCCGCAAAAGGCTGCTGATATGGGTGCGCACAGTGTTTGCGCCGATGTTAAGTTTTTGGGCAATTTCCTGATTAGATAACCCTTCCGCGACCGCCAGCAGCACCTCATTTTCTCGTTCAGTTAGAGAAGATTCCAGTTCATCGGGCTGTTTGGATACCTGGAGTAAATCCAAAGCCATTTCAGGGGGCAGCGTTAACTGCCCCCGATAGACACTGCGAATAGCGTGAAAAAGATCGTCTGGCTGGGCATCTTTGAGCAGATAGCCCAAAGCACCCGCTTTAATAGCGCTCACCAGTTTATCTTCTGTGCTAAAGCTGGTAAGAATCAAGATGCGGGCATCCGGGTTTTCCACTTTAATTTCGGCAGTGGCTTCAATGCCGGTCATATCCGGCATAACAACATCCATCAGAATCACATCTGGTTGTAATTCGCGAGCCAGGTCGATGGCTTGACGGCCGTTTTCTGCCTCGCCTATCACTTCAACCCCATTTCTGGGAATGAGCAGCGTGGCTAAACCCTGGCGCACAACCGGATGATCATCGGCGATTAGTAATCGAATGAGGTCACTCATAGACATTCCTTCATCTTTCAGAGGTTGTTTTGCAGAAGCTTTGAAACGGGAACAGTCATCGTAACTTTTGTACCCGTGTTGCTGGCTGACTCAATGGTTAAGGTGCCGGCTAAACTTTCAGCACGATGGTGCATGTTAGACAACCCCATGCCGTGCGTTACTTGAGAGAGATCAAAGCCACGGCCGTTATCGGCAACGATTAAACAAATGCAATCTTCTTCGTTCTTGATTTCTAAATGAACCTGTGTAGCATCACCATGTTTTATCGAATTGTTCAATGCTTCAATCGCCACAAAATACAACTCATTATCCACTTCTTTAGACGGGGATACAACCTGATCCGCCTCAAATAGGACGCGAACTCCCAACCGGCGTTCAACCATATCGAAACGGGCATCCAAAGCCTGGTTTAAGCCCATTTCTTCTAAAGAAGGCGGCTGGAGTTCAAACAGCAAAAAGCGCATTTCACGTAAGGCTTGCTGAGAAATATCCGATAATCGCTCGAGGCTAAACGCTAAACGGACATTGTCACCATCCTCAACAGCTTCTTCACTGACACGGGTGAATAAAGTCATGCTGTAGAGCAGTTGTGTCACGGAATCGTGCAAATCGCGTGCCAGCCGTTTCCGCTCATCGTAAGCCGCCACCTGCTGGATGCGTTCTCGTAGTTGATAGTTTTCAACGATGATACCCATCTGCCGCGCCAATGCCACCAGCAGAGAGATTTCGCCCATGGTAAATTCACGCGCTTCTGCCCGGTAACAACTCAACCAGCCATGAACCTGATTGCCAGCGGTAAGCGGGCTGCCCAGGTAGATGGGGTAGTCATGGATTTTGAATTCCGCGGGCAGCAGGGGTTGTTCGCTGTTAGGCCGGATTAACAATGGCGCATCAATCTGCTTGAAGCGAGCATCGAAGGGGCTTGATAAAGGGATGGCGGTTTGGGTGTGAACGGCCGTTTCTGGTAAAAAGCGCTGAGCAGCCAGCACTAATGCTTGTTGGTCCTCTGCCAGCAGATGCACACTCAATGCCTGACAAAGCCCAATCTCAATAATGTGGGTTAGCGCCGGTTGTAGAATATCGGTCAAGGATTCCTGCTCGCCTGGCAGCATCGTCAGGTCTGTAAAGGCTGACAGTTCCTGGGTGCGATCCGTGATGCGTGCTTCCAGCTCATCATAGGATGCTTGAAGCTGGGCAAATAACATCGTTTGCTGGTTCTGGGATTGCTTGAGCGTTTCCATCAGGGTATTGAACGATCGGGTCAGGTAGCCGATCTCATCATTATATTGAATGGGAACGGCCGTTTCCAGTTCCCCCTGATTAATCCACTTCATGCCTGCCATCAAATTTTTCAACGGCGCCACTAAAGCTCTGCGGAAAAACAGCGGAAATACCAGCAGCACCAGGGC
>JAGRDI010000410.1 GCA_020432765.1 Anaerolineales bacterium
TGTTGGATGGCATGTATGTGCCCCCCTATATACGCAAGAAAAGAAAAAATTAACTACTTTTCGAGTTCAACACCACGCAGGTAGACAATTCGTTGACGTCACCTGGACTTCCCGGTATATTCTTTTGTGTAGGGTCTCCCCTATAAAAACAAGAAGTGACGATTTATCCTTAGGAATCGTTTCCCAATAGTTTTGTACCTATTCATCACCTCCACTGAACCTGTCCGGGTAGCTATCTGAACGTGTGATTACCTACCGACATAGAGCCAATTTTTGTTAAGCTGGAAGGGATACTGAATAGCTAATATTTTTCAAAAAGGAGTAATTAGATGTCAAGTGTAACCTACAGTCATGTATTCAAACGTTTTGGTGATGTTGAAGTAATCGCAGACTTTGATCTGGAAATTAAAGACAAGGAGTTTGTCGTATTTGTAGGCCCTTCCGGTTGTGGTAAATCCACGGCACTGCGTATGTTGGCTGGCCTGGAAGAGATCAGTGAAGGGGATATCCTTATCGGCGATCGTGTCGTTAATGATGTTCCACCAAAAGATCGTGACATTGCGATGGTATTCCAATCTTATGCACTCTACCCGCATATGAGTGTCTATGACAATATGGCCTTTGGTTTGAAACTGCGCAAAACACCAAAGTCTGAAATCGACCGTCGTGTGAAAGAAGCTGCCGATATTTTGGGTCTGGGTGTATTGCTTGAACGTAAACCGAAAGCTTTGTCTGGTGGCCAGCGCCAGCGTGTAGCTGTAGGACGGGCTATTGTTCGTGAACCAGCCGTGTTCTTGATGGACGAGCCGCTCTCTAATTTGGACGCCAAGTTGCGTGTTACTGCTCGCGCCAGTATCAGCAAGTTGCATCAACGTCTGGAAACAACATTTATTTATGTAACCCATGACCAAGTTGAGGCCATGACGATGGGTGACCGCATCGCCGTTTTGTTACCATTGGCTGGTGGTGGTCCGAATGCGCTCTCCTTGCAGCAATGTGCATCACCACGCGAACTGTATAATAATCCAATAAATATATTTGTGGCTGGTTTTATTGGCAGCCCCAGCATGAACTTTTTTGACGGAACATTAGTCGGCGAAGAAGGTGATATATACGTTGATACAGGTGATTTCCGCGTGTCGATTCCAGATCAACGCAAGAATTTATATAAAGATTATGCAGGCAAGGAAGTCGTATTGGGTGTGCGCCCTGAGCATATCCATGCCCCAGCATATGCCCCACCCAATATTGCAGCGGCACCAATCAAGGGTGTTGTGGATGTGGTCGAGCTTTTGGGTGCGGAACTCCATTTGTATATAACTAGCGGCAAGAACACTTATGTGGCAACCGTTGATCCACGTATGGATGTTCATGCCGGAAATGAAATCGACCTGGTAATGGATATGAATGCTTCACATTTATTCGATAAGACCACTGAACGTGCCATCCGTTAATTAAAATTGAAACTTTTTTAGGCCGCTGTTCATTTGGACAGCGGCCTTTTTATTTTGTGCCTTCCACGGAGTAAACTGGTTGGGTTGGAAAAGCCCTTTAAGCCGCGTACAGAGCACTGCTATAAGAATTATGCCAATTGCACAACGAATTATCGGAGAAAATTTTCCATTGCAGTTTGCCTGGCATTTGCCGGATGGGGATTATTTACGTTCAGTTTTTGATGCTGAAGTTGTTGATTTAGTGCCGCAAGCTGATAAGTATATTGTGATTTTGTGCCGTCTCATGGCGGGTCGCCAAGAAGATGCAGATGGCCAACTGCGGCCAACGGCCGAATATTCAAAGGAATATTGGGATTTAGTACGCGGTTTGGTGGGGCGTAAAATCACTGTGGCATATGAGGC
>JAGRDI010000411.1:0-1799 GCA_020432765.1 Anaerolineales bacterium
ACTTTTCTCGCTTGCCGGTTCGCTGTATTTTGCATCATTCACTCCTTTGTTTTACTAGAATTGCTCGCTTATAAACGTGTCACGGATAAAATCACAATGCCTAAATCTCGGATTTTTGCCAGAGCGCCATGCAGGGCGGCCTGGTCTCGTACCTGTCCCACAATCAGGGTTGTGCCATCGTCATTGTGGGCGGCGGCGGTGGCGGTCATCCAGGATGACCAGTCCAGGTGAATATGTCCCTGAAGCTTGATTTCGTAAACGGCCGTTTCTTCTGCCACTGTCATCACACACCCCACTTATTGACCGGCTCGTGTCAGACTGCCCACGATGAGATCTGCTTCGTCTTGAGTCTGCTGGGTTAATTCGACAGCATCATAATCAACCTGGGCAAAGTCCGCCAGCGAAGCAGCGAATTCCAGACCATCAGCCGCCAACACAGTGCCTGGCTCTCCATAAAACACACTCTTGGCTTTGCCATCTGAAACGAGTATCACCCGTTCAACGTCTTGGCCGTTTACTGAAAGCATGCCTTGTACTTCCAGTTCGCTAGCGGGCGCACCTGTGCCAAAAATCATGGTTTCGTCACCAGCATGACGGTAGCCGATAATCAGCATGACTGTTCCCTGACTGAACTGGACGGAACGGGAGCCTGGGCCAACAAAGTTTTCATCGCTGACATCGGTTACAGTCCAACTTGCTGGATAGTGCAGGCTAAAGCCGTATTCTTCGTTGGTGTAAGTCAGCAGATTTGCATCAGTTTCGCTGCTTTGGGCGGCAACGGGTGCGGTTTCTATGGGCTGTGTGCCACAAGCTGCCAGCAGTAAAAGTAAAGTTAGAAATATTGGGAATAAAAAGTGTTTGTCTTTGAGTTTCATGACTGTCTCCTTCATTTGTTTGATGCAGTCATGATAAAAGCAGCGGGGGTGTAGACGCATGTACCGAACGGATTATTTTGCGGACGATTTGGTCTACATCTTTTGTTTTATCAGTAACGGTCGTTTCCCTTCTGATACACTTTCACCTATAATCCCCCATGTGACTGACACACTCCTGCAAACCAAACTTTATATTCCGCCCACCCGCCCCAACATCGTACCGCGCATAGAGATGCTGCAAAAGTTAGCTGCAGGACTGCACGGCAAACTGACGCTGGCCTCGGCTCCTGCCGGGTTTGGTAAAACAACATTGATTACCGCTTGGCTTTCGCAGCTAGATCGCCCTGTCGGCTGGGTCTCTTTGGACGAAGATGATAGTGATCCGCAGCAGTTTTTCAGGTATGTGGCCGCCGCAATACGGCCGTTTCCAGACATCTCCCACAGCCTCACCAGCCAGCTACAATCTGCTCAACCACTACCGGCCAAAGCAATGGCAACAGCATTGGTGCATGATCTCGTTTCCGTTTCTACTCCCTGCCTGCTCGTCCTTGATGATTATCATGAAATTGACTCCGCAGATATTGATCTGGCACTGGCGTTCATTCTCGACCATCTGCCACCCAACTTGCACCTCATCATCACCAGCCGTGCCGACCCGGGATTCCCCCTATCGCGGCTGCGTGCCAGGAATCAGCTAACCGAGTTACGCGCCAATGATTTACGCTTTTCGGTGGAAGAAACGGCCGTTTTCATGCAAAACATCATGGGCATCTCCCTCACTCCAGAGCAAATTGCCGCCCTAGAAGCGCGTACCGAAGGTTGGGTAGCTGGTTTACAAATGGCCGCCCTCTCCATGCAAAATAGGGACGATGTGGCAAGTTTCATTGACAACTTTACGGGCAGCCATCGCTTCATCATGGATTA
>JAGRDI010000411.1:1902-4502 GCA_020432765.1 Anaerolineales bacterium
CCCACCAGCCAACAAATCCTGGGACAGCTAGAAACCCACAACATTTTCCTTATACCCCTGGACAACGAGCGGCGTTGGTATCGTTATCACCACCTCTTTGCCGATTTGCTGCAACAGCGACTACACCAACAACAATCTGACAAAGTGGCCGAATTACATAGCCGTGCCAGCGCATGGTATGAAGACAATGGTCTGGAGATTGAAGCTTTTCATCACGCCGCCGCCGCCAATGATTTTGAACGCACCGAGCGCCTCATTGAAGGTGCTGGCGTACCCTTGCACTACCGTGGTGCGGCGGTCCCGGTCCTTCACTGGTTGGAGTCGCTATCAACAACGGTGTTGGATGCCAGACCCTCGTTATGGGTGATATATGCCTCGGCTTTATTTTTTGTCGGACAACATACCGCTGTCGAACAGAAACTACAGGCTGCGGAAGCAGCCCTGCGAGATGCTGAAGAAGACGATAGCACCCAAGACCTTGTTGGACGTATAGCTTCCATACGAGCCACATTGGCCGTCATTCAGCATGATTTGGAAACCATCATTGCCCAATCGCGTCTTGCCCTGGAGTACCTGCGCCCCGATAATCTGCTTTTTCGCGCTGCCGCTGCTTATACGCTGGGGGTTGCCTATCATCTCCAGGGAGATCGTGTCGCGGCCGGCCAATCTTTCACTGAAGTCCTTTCTATCACTGAATCGTTAGAGGATTCCATTTACACCATGGCGGCTGCCACTAATCTCGGTCAATTACAGGCAGCAGATAACCAACTCTCTTTGGCGTCAAAGACGTATGAGCGCGTCCTGCAATTGGCAGGTGATCCACCACAGTTGATTGCCTGCGAAGCGTTCCTGGGTCTGGCCCGTATATACTATCAATGGAACGATTTGGATACCGCCCAACAATATGGACAGCAGTGTGCGCAGCTAATGCAGCAGCAAGAGAGTATTGATACATTCGCTTCTTATGGCGTGTTTCTCGCCCGCCTAGGACTGTCTCAGGGAGATGTGTCTGGCGCATCTGCCGCTTTGCATGAGGCCGCAGCTTACATACAGCAGCACAATTTCATGTTTCGAATGCCTGATGTTGCGGCGGCTCAAGTGATCACGTTGCTGCGCCAGGGCAATCTAGCGGCGGCAGCGTCTCTGGCTGAAAAACAGGAACTTCCCCTCAGCCAGGCGCGGGTTTACCTGGCGCAGGGAGATACATCCGAAGCCCTGATCCTGTTAGCGCCATTACGCCAAGAGATGGAAGCAAAGGGGTGGCAAGATGAACGGCTGCAAATCATGATTTTACAGGCGCTTGCGCTCCAGGCGCACGGCGATTTGGACCAGGCTGTACAACTGCTGGGTGAGGCGTTGGCATTGGCAGCGCCGGGCGGATTCATCCGCATCTTTGTTGACGAAGGGCTGCCGATGGCGCAGTTATTGTCTGAAACGGCCGTTCGTGGAATCATGCCCGACTATTGTGGACAGTTGCTGGCTGTTTTTGCAGCTGAGGGGCAGAAGATCGAGAAAGAAACTTATCTGCCCCCTGCCCAGTCGCTTACGGATCCCCTCACGGAACGTGAGCTAGAAATTTTACACCTCATCGACGCCGGACTAAAAAACAAAGAGATCGCCGAACAATTGGTGATTAGCCTCAACACCGTCCTCTACCACATCAAAAATATCTACAGCAAACTGGGCGTTAACAAACGCACCCAGGCCATCGCCAGAGCAAAAGAACTCAACGTTATTTAAGTTTCCCACAACTTTTACCCGCTAAACCACAGTTTTTACCCCCAATCCCACAGTTTCCTGTGGGAATGAATCGCGCCAAATGCCCTATCCTAAATGCATGTCGAACGAAAACACCAACACACAGAGTGACTACCACATCAAAATCAGAGGGTCTTTAGATGCCCGCTGGCAGAATTGGTTTGATGATCTAACCATCACCCTGACCGACGATGGCGACACGATTTTAAGCGGTGTCATTGTTGATCAAGCCGCTCTGCATGGTGTGTTGAAAAAGATAAGCAATTTAGGATTAACACTCATTTCAGTGAATCCGCAATCATAAGGAGACAAAAAATGAAAGCAATGGTCTACACAAAATATGGATCCCCAGATGTGCTTAATTTCGAAGAAGTTCCAAAGCCAGTTCCTGGAGACAATGAAGTCCTGATAAAAATTCACGCGGCAGCCATCACGGCTGGCGACGTGATTGTCTTGAAAGGTGAGCCGTTCGTCACCCGCTTTGCTACGGGGCTGCTAGAACCAAAAAACACGATTCCCGGCAAAGAGGTAGCGGGGCGGGTTGAAGCAGTTGGCGAAAATGTCACCCAATTTCAACCAGGGGATGAGGTATTCGGAGACCTATCCATCGCTAGCTGGGGCGCTTTTGCCGAATATGTATCCGTTCCTGAAAGTGCCATTGCGCTGAAACCGACCAATTTAACCTTCGAGGAAGCCGCCGCCGTGCCGGAATCGGCCGTTGTCGCCCTGCAAGGACTGCGTGATAAAGGCAAGATTAAGCCAGGACAGAAGGTTTTGATTAATGGCGCTTCTGGTGGTGTAGGGTCATATGCGGTGCAGATTGCCAAGGCGTTTGGGGCTGA
>JAGRDI010000412.1 GCA_020432765.1 Anaerolineales bacterium
CATTACGGCCGTACCGATGATCAGGTCAAAGTACGCGGCTTCCGTGTAGAATTAGATTCAGTATCTGCTGTCTTAGAATCGGTGCCAAATTGCAAACGTGCTGCAGCCTTGAAGCTGGACAATCGACATCTCGTTGGTTTTGTTAGCCCCAAAACAGTTGATACAGAAGCAGCTATCGAAGCAGTCGCAGCAGCGCTCCCCTATTACGCCACCCCTAAATTTGTCATTGCGCTGACAGAATTGCCCATAACAAGTCGTGGCAAAATCGATAAGCGAACTTTGATGGAATTAGCCATCACCCATAACAAAAAAGCACAAACACAGTCTGCACTGTTGGAGGTAGTCCAATGTTAAAGAGTTTATCCACGGTTGATCTGTCCCGTAAGCAGACAAACATCAAACAACCTCAACATCAAGTCGAAACAGACCTGCCACCCCAAAAAAGTTTACTGCATCGCATCAGCAAACATCCCAAAATGATGCATTATAACCGACTCATCGCCCTGGTGGCTTTGATCAATCTGGCTTTTCTGCTCCTTGGCCTCACACAAGGATTATGGACAACAATCAGCGGTATCCCATTGAGAACCCTATCAAACCTGGTTCTCGTAAATATCGCGCTAGCCATTCTCATCCGCCAGCAATATGTAATCAACATGCTGTTCAAAATTGCGACCAGTGCCCCAACCAGTTGGCCACTATCTATCCGCTGGCTACTTGGCAAGGTATACCATTTCGGTGGATTACACGTCGGCGGTGCAGTCGTAGGTACCATCTGGTTTGCAATATTAGTCGTCTCGATGACTAGCCGTTATTTTAATGGCCTTCCTGGTGTGACTTTGAATACTATCATTGTTACTTATGCCCTCCTGCTAATATTGTTTTTCATGATTGTGATGTCCATGCCTCAGATTCGAGCTCGTTATCACAATCAATTTGAATTAAGCCACCGGTTTGGCGGCTGGACGGCACTGCTGCTTTTCTGGATTCAAACGGTCTTGTTTATCAATGACCAACATGGTGACATGCCATTGGGACAAGCAATCCTCGTTTCACCTGGTTTTTGGATGCTCATCGTCCTCACAATCAGCATTGCCCTACCCTGGCTGCGTTTACGTAAAGTAGCTGTGAAAATTGAGCGTCCATCTGCCCACGTCGTGCTGGCCAAATTTGACTATGGTGTCACTCCTTTCGCTGGCTCATCGACAACACTCAGCCGCAATCCGCTCATCGAGTGGCATGCATTTGCCAACGTACCCACACCGGGCCAAGACGGTTACCGGTTGACCATTTCACGTGCTGGTGATTGGACCGGTGAACTAATCGACGATATGCCTTCTCATGTATGGGTCAAGGGTATTCCAACGGCCGGCGTCGGCAATATCGACCAATTATTCAAGCGCGTTGTTTGGATCGCAACTGGCAGCGGCATCGGTCCTACTTTGCCACATTTACTTGCCCAAGAAGTCCCAGCACGCCTTGTTTGGTCTACAAGAGACCCACGTAAGACGTATGGTGATGAACTGGTTAATAACATATTGGATGTCGAGCCGAATGCACTCATTTGGAATACAAGCGAATGTGGCCGGCCAGATTTGGTCAAACTCGCTTACGATGCTTACAAAGCGTTTGATGCCGAAGCTGTGATTGTCATTTCCAACAAGAAGCTGACCTGGCAAGTCGTGTATGGCATGGAAAGCCGTGGCATCCCTGCCTATGGTGCTATCTGGGATTCATAATTTGATAATTACATTACCAAAGACGCGGAGCACACAGAGAAAATAAAGCAAGAAAAACGCTGTAAGCCCTGTGGTAAAAATAAACGAGGACACAATGACTATTTTAGTTAAACGTGTGGAACGTGTAGCCATCATCCGTTTGAACCGTCCAAAATCTTTGAATGCGTTAAATAGTGAGATGATGCACGCAATGATTGATGCAATGGAATCATTAGATCGTGATCCAAATGTGGGCTGTTTTATCATCACTGGTTCGGATAAAGCCTTTGCTGCTGGTGCCGATATCAAAGAATTAGCATCAAAATCGTACACAGATATGCTGCAAGAAGATTTTTTTGCACCATGGGATCGATTCACTGCATTACGCACACCCAAGATAGCGGCCGTTTCGGGGTATGCGCTGGGCGGTGGCTGCGAATTAGCGATGATGTGCGATATGATTTTCGCGGCCGATAGCGCAAAATTTGGCCAACCCGAAATAAAACTCGGATTGATCCCCGGCATGGGTGGATCACAGCGCCTGACAAAACTGGTGGGCAAGGCTAAAGCGATGGATATGATCTTGACTGGGCGCATGATGGATGCCGAAGAAGCTGAACGTGCCGGCTTAGTTGCACGCATAATCCCGCATGAAAAATTAATGCAAGAAACTTTAGCAACAGCGCAAACAATCGCCTGTTACAGCAAAACGACTGCAATGGTTGCACGTGAGGCGGTTGAACGCGCATTAGAAGTGGGTTTAAACGCCGGCATCAGTTTTGAACGACGCACCTATTATGCATTATGGGCGACGCCAGATGCGCATGAAGGTATGCAAGCGTTTATCGAGAAACGCGAGCCAATTTTTCAAAAGCTTGATCGATAAAATATTGATAGTTTGCAAGGAAAGCGTCTATGGTGATGTCTGAACGGCCGTATGGCTCAAAAAACGCAACCCATTCGGCAAGATCTGATCCTGCAATACGAATCAAGCGCAAAGCCGCACACAAATCCCAATAAGGTAAGCAGGTATAATCAATATCCATAAGCAACTGGTACTGTTGTGTGAAAGTATGCATGGCCTCTATACCAAATATCCATACCAAATCCAAACGGCTAATCGCCAGATCAATAAGCGGATCGCCAAGTGCGGTATCTTCCCAATCGATGACAGCAACGAGTTTATCATCCTGCCATAGCACATTGCCCGGCCAATAATCACCATGCAATAATACGGCCGTATTTTCCAACGACATTGATCCCACTGATGACAATGCTGTACGAATACGCTCTTCTTGCATGATTGCGTTCATTTGCATGTGTGGTAAATTTGTTATTTCCACACATGCATTTGACCGCTTGTACAAGAATGACAAATCATAGTTTGTCATTTTTGCATTATGGATTCTGGTAAGCTGAAATGCAAATTGATGCATTGCCGAGACAAGGTTCGAAAGCGAAA
>JAGRDI010000413.1 GCA_020432765.1 Anaerolineales bacterium
AAATAGAGTCCGCCTGCTATCCAAAAGACGATCTTCATGCCATTATCTTCTACCAAAAAACCGGCGATAGCGGCAGCAATACCAAACCCGATTGTGCCTCCCAGGCGTAAACGGCCGTACTTCTCTTTTTTATCGCCCAGCATTACCATCGTGGCGCTATTGGCAAATGACAAAATAGGTGCTGAAAAAATATTGAACAGAATGGCTACCCCTAAAACAGCTAAAAATGTTTTCGCCTGTGGAAATAAGAACAAGCCCCCCATACCGAGCAGTAAGGTCATGCCCATGATCAATTTATGTTGGTTGGTTTGATCAGCTAATTTTGTCCAAAGTGGAGCGCTGACCAGAATGATCAGGGGAGGCACTGCGGTAAGCAAGCCAATCTGGGAGCCATTAAAGTTGAGAGATTGAAAATATGGCACCATGTAAGGAGCATAGGTGGCTATTGATGCAAAAAAGATGAAGAAGAAGCTGAAAGGCCAGAATTTTTTCATATTGTGTTCCTTATGCTAAGCAACAGCACTCAATCGAATCATAGATAACAATTCCTTTCACTGGTTCTGGTTTGGCAGACAACTTTTTAGCAGCATTTGTGGTAGGTACAGAAGCAGCTGGTGATTCCGGCACCACTTCCCACACGTTCGCCTCCATAAAAGCCATCCCTAAATTTCGGGCGTATGATGTGCGATGATGGCCATCAAGCACAAAATACTCTTCCCCTACTTTGAACACGTCAATAGGCGGCCAACCCGCATCTTGAAAACTAAGCGCGATATTTATCCACCGATCGCGCAAATGATTCTTCAAGGGACGAAAACGGCCGTCGAAATCATCTTGCCGTCCGACAGTGCCTGTAATTTTATCAACCGGAATCTCCCTGGTGCCCAGCGAACGTCTTTGTTTAGATAAATCTACAGGCACCTCACCAAAATTCTTTAGATTCGGTATGTCCCTCCAAATTTTTGAGAGCAACGCATCTTTACGAGCTTGCCAAAGTGAATATCGAAAAGATTCAATAGCCCAATTTTTTCTAATTTCTTGTGAATTTAACATAATTTACTCCTTTCACAAATGTTTCCCTCAAATAACCTTGCAACCGGTTGCATTATCCTGCAAAAAAAATTTGAGTACCCTCTCTTGATGCAACCGGTTGCATCAAGGATAAAAAAAATCAACCAGGCATCGTTGACTCTCTCACCACAAGATTCACGGGAACGGATACATTGGTAACAATGCCTGTTTCAAGATACTGAATCAAATTATTGACCAACAACCGCCCGGACTCATTGATATTCTGCCGTATTGTCGTCAATGGCGGATTACTGTACTGAGCCAATGAAATATCATCATACCCAACCACCGATATATCTTCCGGCACCCGCTTGCCACGTTCACGTATCACATCAATTGCGCCCATCGCCAGAAAATCACTGTTACAAAAAACCGCATCAATATTGGGCTCTTTATCTAGCAACTGATTCATTCCTTTGATACCACAAGATCGAGAAAACCAGCCATGGACAACACAGTTTTGATCGGGCTCTAAGCCAGCAGCGATGAGTGTATTAGCAAAGCCTTCATACCGCAGTTGTGTCTCTCGATCTTTTTCAGGACCACCCAGAAAGGCAATTTTTCGCCGTCCTAATTCCAATAAATGCGCTGTCGCCAAACGAGAACCAGTAAGGTTGTCACCAGTTACCGTGCAATAATTAGCGCTTGCTATCGGCACGCCCCAAGCAATAAAAGGAGCTTGTACCTCAATTAGCTTTTGTACATGCTGCGATTTATGGGTGGATGTCATTAAGATAAAGCCATCGACTTTACCTGTATTCAGGTAATCATTGATCCAGTCTGTTTTGTAAGGATCGACATTCACTAACAGTAAATCGTAGTTATTTTCGGCCAATGTGGAAGCAATGGCACCCAACATCTCCATAAAAAACAAATCTTCTACAGAGAATTCACTATGATACCCATGGGTGATGAACGCGATGGTATTGGTTCGCTTCATGCTCAGGCTGCGTGCCGGTTGGTTAATTTGGTAATTGTGTTCTCTAGCAATGGCCTGGATGCGGTTTCGGGTCTCTTCACTAATCAAGGGGCTGTTGCTCAACGCCCGCGACACAGTTGACTTGGAAACGCCTGCCAATTCAGCTATATCTGCAATTGTCCGCACCGGTTTATTTACCATGATTTGAAGCATTCCTTACATTATTTATGCAACCGGTTGCATTATAGCATGGCAAAATTGTGCTGTCAAGAATTTTTGTAGGAAAACGGCCGTTTCTCGCCACACTTCTATCCATAACGAGTTATCCCTACCATCAACCATGGCTCTTTGCAACCATGGCTCTTTGTACACTGCCTTGCTGATGTTGAGTGGAAGTGAGCGAAGTAGAAAACTGCTGGCCAAGCACAAAAAAAGGGATTTAGGGGCGCTGCATACACTACCATCCCCTAAATCCCAACTACCAATACAACACAGGTTACTAAACCAATACATCTTACGCAGGCCGCAAAGTGACCAGCGTAATTTCAGGTGGGGTCAAGAAACGCACACGTGGTGCGCTTAAACCCTCTAACCCCACACCTCGGCTGACATAAAGCTGCGTACGGCCGTTATGATACAATCCCATAACATACTGCCGTCCCAATTGCGAGCTTGTCAGCAAGGGGCCAATGAAGGGCAAGCGAACTTGCCCTCCATGCGTATGCCCACATAAATACAAATCAATCTCATGCTCAGATGCCTGCGGCATTAATTCCGGCGAGTGATAGAGCAAAACTTGCGGCGCATCAACATTTACTGTTTTCATGATGCGTTTAAGCCTGGCTGCGTCAGTTGGAATATCATGGGTACAATCCATGCCCACTAAATATAACCGACGCCCTCGGCCCAATTCAATCTTTTGCGACTCTTCACGCATTAAAGTGATGGGCAGCCCATCGAATAACGGTGCTACCCAATCACGCAAATCTACAGGCGGCGTGCCTAAGGTCGCATAAATCCCATACGGCGCTGAGAGCCGGCTCAAAAATACACGTACTTGTTTGTAAGTTTCACGGTCTTCATTGTAAGACAAGTTAACATAATCACCCGTCAGTACAATCAAGTCTGGCTGCGCTTTTTCAACCATCTGCAGAATTTGGTTTTCGCGCTTTGTGAGCCGCTCAACATGAATATCTGTAATGTGCATGATGCGCAGCGGCGGCGTGCCCGGCACCAGACGATCCGAGGTCAGGCGCAAATGGGTCAAGCCTAAGCGGGTGGGTTCAATGTGGGTGGCATAATAAAGGACGGCCGCTGCTGCTATCTGTACCAACAAAATCAATATAAGCGCCCAAAGCCAGCCAAAAAACAGACCGATCAAACCCAATACAAGCGCTGCTGCGGTACGTGGAATTGCCAATGGGAAAAATTGAGCACGCCAATCACCAAACGAAATGCCGCGCAGTGGCAAAGCCAATAATATCGCCACATCAACCAGGAAAAATATGAATTGTAAGGCTGTAACCGCCAAAGCAATGCTGGGGTCTGCTCCCACCAGCCAATAAATGCTGCCAGTAGAAATTGCCAACAAGCTAATCGCCATGGCCAGCATCCAATTAGGCCAATTGACAGGACGTTGGAAAAACAACATCACCCGATGGAAACGGCCGTCAGTTACATCCGTGGTTGGTTGCTCAATTAAAATCCGTCCAGACAATTTCACACTGCACTTCTCCATGAAAAAGTTCGCCGTACAGCCACAAATTTGTTCCACTCACAACAATACAGCATTGACATCATGACTCAACTTCACCCATAAGGTTCGCTAGTAAATAACATTGGAGTTTCTAGCAAATCAGAACCCTTAAGCGCATTCGTCAATTCCAAACTTATAAACGAATGCGCCCATAGTATGCGCAATTTTCCTTACTAGTTATCTTAATAGCCGCAGACTGTTATAATGGTTTGTAGTTTGTCAGCAATCAGCAGGTCAGCGATTGCTGATCGACCAAAACATCTTGGAACAATTACAGAGAGTACAAACTCAATAAACGCCGTGGCCTTCAACTCTCTGTGACAAATCTTTTAGGAGAAACCTGTGGCTGAAGCGACGATGATGTTTCCACAAGATTTTTTGTGGGGTACCGCGACCTCATCCCATCAAGTTGAGGGCAGCAACACAAATAATGATTGGTGGGTATTTGAAAAACAGCCAGGCAAAATCCTGGACGGAAACAAATCAGGTCTTGCCTGTGATTGGTGGCAAAATGCCGAAGCTGACCTCGATTTGGCGGCTGAAATGGGCACAAACGCCCACCGCTTATCATTGGAATGGAGCCGCATTGAGCCAGAACCGAGTGTTTTTGATATGGCAGCCATTGAGCGTTACCGTCAAATCCTGCAAGCGATGCGTGAGCGTGGCATTGAACCGATGGTGACGCTGCACCATTTCAGCAATCCGCTCTGGCTGGTCGAAAAAGGCGATTTTAACAATGATATTATTGTCGAATATTTTCAACGGTACACGGCCAAAGTTGTCGACACTTTGGGTGATTTGATCCCCAAGTGGATCACGATCAATGAGCCGATGGTTTATGTGTTCATGCGCTATTTAGATAATGTTTTTCCACCGGCGAGCCGCAATGGATTCGGAGCTGGTCTGCAAGCTGTGCGCCATATGCTGCACTGTCATGCAGCCGCTTACCATACAATCAAGGATAAATATCCTGCGGCACAGGTCGGTGCTGCTAAACAGTTGGCGTTGTTTGATACAAGACCAGAGGATGGTTTTTTTCAAAAATGGTGGGCAAGGCGCATTTCTTGGCTTTTTAATGATGTCTGGCTGCGGGCGATGCACAACGGCCGTTTCCCCCGGTTACTCGGCGGCGGAAAAATCAAAAATTTGGCCGGAACTTATGATTATATGGGCATCAACTATTACACACGCCATTACCTTAACTTTTCCCTGCGCGGCGATTTGTTAGCAAACGATTGGGGAGCCGGTGCAGTGGTGAGTGACGGCAATTATGGCGAGGTTTATCCCTATGGCCTTTACCGCGTCATTAAACATATTTTGCCCTATAACAAACCAATCTACATCACTGAAAACGGCTTGCCAGACGCAGCCGACAAACTGCGCCCCGGTTTTATTTTGGATCATCTTCGCCAAATTTGGCATGCAATTAGCTTCTGTTTTCCGGTGATGGGCTATTATCATTGGAGCCTGATCGATAATTTCGAGTGGGATCGCGGCTGGACACAACGCTTTGGCCTGATCGAAGTCGATCCTGAAACCCAAACGCGCACGCTGCGCAACAGCGGCCGTCTCTACCAAGAAATCTGCCAAAGTTATTCAATTAGCAGTGACATGACAGCTCGTTATGCACCGGATTTGTTACCAGTGATGTTTCCAGGCGAACGGCCGCTGCCCTTTGCTGCCCCAGGAAACGCCAGATAAAGCACAGAGTTTGTGTAAAAATCCCGCAGGACTTAAGCTTATGATCAATTTACTCACATTCCACTTGTGGCAGAACCTGATAAGTCTAGAATTCGCCAGACTCCAAAATGGTCTAAACCCATTTAAGAATATAAATTGATTTTACGCAATGCTGTTTCCTGAATATAATAGCGCGTACTCAAGTAATAAGATTGATATCCGAAGAAATTTCACGCAGAACCACATCTATTTTCTTTTGTGCCTTTTGCAAACGACTTCGGCAATCTCAGTACAGGTCTGTGGTTAAATTAAGGAGAGAAAACTATGTCAGGGCATTCTAAATGGTCCACCATCAAACACAAAAAAGCAGCAGCGGATGCCAAACGCGGCAAGGTATTCACGCGCATTGCCAAAGAAATCACCATTTCGGCACGTTCTGGCGGTGGTGATGTGGAATCAAATAACGCGCTGCGTCTGCTTGTTGCCAAAGCCAAAGCCGCCAATATGCCCAAGGATAATATCGACAAGGCGATCAAACGCGGTACGGGCGAGTTAGAAGGCGGCGAATTAATCGAAGCTGTCTACGAAGCGTATGCACAGCATGGTATTGGCTTGTTGATTGAAGTTGTCACCGATAATCGCAATCGAGCCATCGCCGATTTGCGCCATTGCACAAGCAAATATGGCGGCACAATGGCCGATTCCGGTTCGGTTGCATGGCAATTTACACGTAAGGGATATATTGCCATCGAAGAAGAAGTCGATGAAGATGACCTGTTTTTAATCGCTGCCGAAGCGGGCGCCGATGATGTCGAATTTGGTGAAATCACCGAAATTTATGCCGAAATCGAGAACTTCCAGGCGGTACAACTGGCGCTTGAAGAAGCGGGCATCACGATGAACGAGGCCAATCTCATTTTCGAGCCCAACAATGCGATGGAAATAGAACCCTCACAAGCTGTGCAAGTGATGGGCTTGATCGAAAAAATCGAAGATTTGGATGATGTGCAGAACGTCTATTCTACGCTTGATGTCAATGATGAAGTCATTGCGGCAATGGGAGAGGCATAGGTGGGGTGAGCAGCAAGAAGTAAGGGTTTTCTCCTTGCTTCCTACTCCTTTCTGCGTACTTCTTTCTACCTTCCCACATGCGCGTTTTAGGTCTTGACCCCGGTACAGCCACGACAGGGTATGGCATTATTGATGTGGTCGACGGCCGTTTCCGGCCCGTCACTTACGGCGTGATCAAAACAACAGCCAAAGACTCGACATCCAAACGTCTGCAAATTATTTATACTGAACTGAATAAATTGCTGGCTGAATACAAACCGGATTCGGCCGGCATCGAAGAATTATTTTTCGGCCGTAATGTCACAACGGCCGTTACCGTCGGACAGGCACGCGGTGTGTTGTTATTAGCGCTGGCAAACGCGAACATACCCATCGGTGAATATTCGCCACCAAAAATCAAAGAGGCCGTCACGGGGTATGGCAAAGCGGATAAAGCCCAGGTGCAGCTGATGGTGCGTAATCTACTGGAGTTGGAAGAAACACCTCGCCCGGATGACGCTGCCGATGGTCTGGCGGTCGCTATCACCCATTATCAATATCAGCATTTTGTTTCGTTGTATGATTAATCGTTAGCAACTATTTAGTATCCTTATCGCACACAGAGGACGCGGTAAGGATACCGCAGCTGCAAATTGTAAAGGACTTGATCGCTGTTTTGAACCATGCCCTAAAAACATATGATTGCAACCATCAGTGGCACCATCCAAAAAATCGAAGAAAGCAGCCTGGTCATCAGATTGGGCGGTGTGGGCGTGCGCGTCAATGTACCGCGCAATGTGTTAGAAGATGTGGGCGGGATTGGCCGACCTATTTCTTTACACACCCATTTAATCGTGCGCGAAACCGAGCTGACGCTTTATGGGTTCGCGACACAAGAAGATTTGCAATTATTTGAGATTTTATTGAGCATCAGCGGCGTCGGCCCCAAGATGGCATTGGCAGTTTTAGGCACACTCAGCCCGGAACTGTTAAAAAACGCGGTAATGCGTGAGGATACGGCCGTTTTGCAGCGTGTGCCCGGCATTGGGAAAAAGACCGCTGAGCGGGTCATGTTCCAACTGCGTGACAAACTAGACCTGACCGCCACCTCAACGGGCGTTCCGCTCGTCAGTGATGTGGATGCAGACGTAATCGATATTCTCACAGCTCTTGGTTTTAGCATTGTGGAAGCACAGGCCGCCTTGCAAAATATTCCACGCGATGTTGGTGATATAGACGGCCGTGTGCAGCTCGCCTTACAACATTTAGACAAAACCTAACCCTGCAAAGCTTTGCCACGAATTAAAAAGACCTAAATTTACGCCATGCGTGGCGAAAGTTAAGATACTACTATTCAAAAAAACATGTCAAAACAAAAATTTATCCTAACGGTAATGTTATTTATGCTTGCACTTACCGTTTTCACCCCATCTTTAGCCGCCAGCAATAACAGACAAACAGAAGAAACACCCCTGCGAATTGTCACTAAAGACATCCCACCCTTTGTATTTACTGAGGAAGATCACCTGATCGGTTTTAGTATTGATCTATGGGAAGAAGTCGCGCAGCAAGCTGATTTGTCATATGAGTTGGTCATTGTGGACACGGTTAATGAGCAATTGGAAGCAGTTGCCAGCGGCGAAGCGGATGCTGGCATTGCTGCCATTAGCATGACTGCCGAACGCGAAGAAGTTATCGACTTCTCACATCCCTACTTCGATTCGGGTCTGCTTATCATGACGACACCCAGCACCAGCGGTGTTTTGCGCAATATGCTGGGTGTGTTATTTTCCAGATCATTTTTATCCGCCTTAGGCGCTTTATTTGTTTTGGTTCTTATTGTCGGGCATATCATCTGGCTGTTCGAGCGTAAAAATAATCCCAACTTCCCCAAACGTTATTTTCCTGGTGTATGGGAAGGTATTTGGTGGTCGGCCGTTACCGTGACAACAGTTGGTTATGGCGACAAAATACCACGTGCGCGCTTAGGTCGCCTGCTGGGTCTTTTTTGGATGTTTGCCGGCTTGTTTGTCATCGCCAATTTCACAGCAACCGTCACCTCCCAACTCACAATCAGCCAATTACAATCGGCGATTAATGGGCCGGAAGATTTACCGGGCAAACGCATAGCGACAGTCGAGGGCAGTACAGCCGCCCAATACCTGCAAGAAAACCGCATTCCATTTATGGGTGTCACACTCATTGAAGATGCTTACGAAATGTTACGCCAAGATGATGTGGATGCAGTCGTATATGATGCCCCCGTTTTGTTGTATTACATTGTCTCGGCCGATTTAGGCACGTTCACGATTGCAGGTGAGATGTTTAATCAAGAAACGTATGGCATCGCCTTACCTGAAAACAGCCCATATGAAAACGAAATCAACCGTGCCCTGCTGGCATTAAAAGAGGATGGCACCTATGATGCTATTTACGATAAATGGTTCACAATAGAGGGGTTAGAATGAACGAACAAGAAATCTGGGATTTTTTAAAACAGCATCTTGACAGTGTTTACACACGTGATGCAGCCACATACAAAGCAACAACCAGCAAAGACCTTTCACTTTATGAATGGTTTGTCGCGCCGCACCGGCAAGACGGTCTTGATTTCCATTTTTTTATGATTGAACATGGCTGGGCAAAAACGAGCGGTGATTTTCGTTATGATTTGTTGGAACCACGTCTGCAATTGTATGGGCAAACGGCCGTTGTCAGTTATACCTTCATGCTAACCGTAGCTGCCGAAGGCAAAATCAGCCATCGCTGTCACAACGAAAGCCGCGTGTTGGTAAAAGGCACAAACGGCTGGCAAGTTGTCCACGTCCACAAATCGCCGGCAGCGCCGACAAATGATCTCTGCCCAGAATGTAAAAAACCGCGCTGATTTTTTCGCCGGGTTCCTTACTGAAGGCTTCCTTTTTGACAGAGTTTCTGGTAAGATAACAAGCGTTGATTGTCCGGTAAAATACATTTCTATAGGGGGTTTTACTGTATGGTAGTATCCAAATTAATTGCTTCGGTGGGGTGGGGTGAGAGACGGCCGTATGGTGCGACTTTTGCGTTGGTTACGTTGTTGGCGCAAAGAATCCCCGCTTTTGAACTGATTGTACTCTATTTATCCCCACTAAACCGCCATACCCGGTGGGCTTTGCAAAAATTGAAGTTTGAATTTGTTGTTGGCAGTGTGGTGTGAAACGGCCGTTGTACAGCCCAGTCACAAGAATATGCGGACCTTTTGGTACCTGTTTTCAGCAGTATAGTGAGCGGTTGTGATCAGTCAGGATGTTTGAGTTGTTGAAAACAAACTGCTGTTTGGAATCGTATTAGGTACGCTTAACCAATAATGAATCTTTAAGAATGGTATATAAACAATGTTAGCAGATCAAAAAAGCTCCCACCTTTTTTTACTCGTCGGCACGAATCCTCTGCCTATATATGTAGTTGCATCTCTTTTGGGCAACAAAGACGGACTTCTCTATCTACTGGCCTCTCCTGGTGTGGTTAATGTAGCTGCCAATATTCGACAGCAGCTCAGTGATTTCAAGAAAATAGAAATAGTCACATTAAGTAATCCCTACGACGACCGACTGATCAAGCAAAAAATACGCGCTTATTTGCGTGATTTAGTTATCGACCCCACAAGCAGCATCGGGTTGAATTACACAGGTGGTACAAAGCCAATGTCATTGCATATACATGAGGTGTTGGAAGCATGGTGTCGTCAACGACGCTTAAGTTATTCGCTTTCGTACCTCGATCCAACTGATTTGACGCTGCGTTTTCTCGATGGTGTTTCTTATCCAGTACAAGCGGATGAGATTCAACTCTCTTTTGATAGGTTGGTGCAATTGCATGGGTGGGCCATTACCTCATATGCAGACAAACCAGATATTCCTGACTTGGCACAGATATTAGCCCAAAAGGTAGGTAACAAAAATGCCTTGGAAACATGGCGACAATGGTGTAACCGATATATTCGAACCTGGTTAGGACGCAATATATGGCTAAAAAATGAGTGGCCTGCATTTCAAGCAGTGGGACAGGCAGAAAAACTAGTTGCATGGGTGAATGAAGAACATGGACATGCAATCGAATTAGAAACACTCTTGCAATGGCTCTCAACAACAACCCGCAAACAAAGAAAGCGTGAGTTATCTGAGATTTTACTGCCATCACCCCTACAAGAATTCACAACCTGTCAAACACTTTCTGATTTGAGGGCATGGATTGAGACAACTGACGGAGACAAAGGGTGGCCTGATAACAATAAAAGTTTTGATAAACTGTCCATATTTTTAGATGGTGGTTGGTTGGAAAGTTATGTTTTACGCTGTATACAAAACCTATCTACCACAGAAGGCATCCACGACGCACGGAGTAGTGTAGAGGTTCAGCGACGAGGTGCCAAGAGCGCAACATTTGAGTTTGACGTCATTGCTATGAAAGGGTATCAGCTTTTCGCACTGTCCTGTACGACCGACAACAGCCGTAGCATTAACAAACACAAATTATTGGAAGCGTATACCCGTGCGCGACAAATGGGGGGTGATGAGGCCAGAGTCGCGTTGGTTGGTGGTTATCACGATTCAGCGGGATTGTTGCGTGAAGTTAACGAAGAATGGTTTGCGCCGCGCGACATGATCCGCGTTTTTGGCGTTGATGATTGGCCCAATTTACAAGAGGAGTTACAAGCATGGTTCAATTGGCAAACGATTTAACACAATGGGGAGATGAGAGATGACGACGTATACCTTGATGATGCTGGAAATCAGCGGCATTCAACCTTTTATCTTTGGGTCGAACAATTTGCGCATCAACGTCAGTTCATCGGCACTGGTTGCGGCCGTAACAGACAAATGGCTTGAAGAAATTCTGGGCCAGGGCGAGTTGGATTTGCAACATAATATTGAAAAAGGCCGCCCGCTTGAGCTGGCAATAGAAGCGGACGGTCTCGATGTAGAAGCAATCTACATTGGGGGTGGCAATGCGTTTTTGCTGGTGCGTGATACTGCGGATATAGGCCGTATTACCGAGCAACTCAGTACCCGTCTATTAATCGAAGCTCCCGAACTGCGCGTAGTAATGGCAACGGAGACAATTAGCTGGGATCAAGAGATTCTGACAGATAAACACCAGGCATTGCGTGGCAAGTTAGCAACACACAAGTTGCATACAGCCAAGAATCGACCGATGGCTGGGCTTGGGGTTACTTCCGCATGTGCCTATACGGGTCAACCAGCCGCTAATCTTTGGTATGGGACACCCGTTTCCCATCCAATTGTTACAAGAGTAGAAAAATATCTGGAGTATGCCGACCAGCAATTCTACGATCTGATTCCCGATTTGAAACAAGGGGAGTTGGAACAAGTCAAAGATTTTGAAGATTTTAGCGGCTCAGATGAGTCAGGTTACATCGCTATCGTTCACGCCGATGGCAATCGCATGGGTGAACGCATCAAGCAGTTGAGCAAAAAATACAACTCGCCCCAGCAAAATCGAGCGTATGCTGACAAGCTGCGCCAGTTTTCCGAGTCGGCACGTGAGGCCGCCATCAATGCGCTGACCGCAACTGTCAAGCGCCTGTTGCAAAGCCGACAAGAGGATAAAGGCAAGTATTTCTGGCAGAGAAGCAATGCCCCTAAAGGTACCGATTTACCCAATGTCGTACAGAGCAAACATCGTGACAAAGAAACAGGTGAAATAATCCCCGTGATTCCATTCCGTGCGATTGTATTTGGTGGAGATGATGTCACATTTGTTTGTCATGGACGTCTCGGGCTGGCGATGGCTCAACATTACTTGCACGTTTATGGGCAACAGCCAATAGTCGATGATGAAGGTTCAGCAGTTGGACGGGCTGGTGTCGCCATTGTTCACACCCACTTCCCCTTTGCTGTTGGTTATGGATTAGCTGATAGTTTAGCTACTAATGCAAAAGAGCAGGGTAAGGACGAGAAAACAAAAGCGGATGGCATGCGAGCGAGCATCGATTGGCATTTTGGTGTGAATGGTTTAATAGCTGGATTAGATACAATCCGTTCGTCTAGCTATACCGTTGCAGAAGGACAATTACAGGCGCGACCACTCCGCCTGCAGTCAACGACAGATTGGCGTAGTTGGGAGACGTTTGAAGAATTGGTGACCGAATTTCAAACGGGAGAGAAGTGGCATGGGCGACGTAATAAGGTTAAGGCCTTACAAACGGCATTACGCGGTGGCTTTGTACACACACAATCTTTTCTCACCAACTATGATTTACCCGATTTGCCAGCCGCTAAGAACGTGCAACCTGGTGCACGTCAGACGGGATGGTTTGGCAATACTTGCGTCTATTTTGATGCGCTAGAAGCGGCCGATTTCTATATTCCACTGGAGGTAGCGGATGACAACTAAATTGTGGCTCAAATTCAAACTCCTCAGCGAAGCCTGTTTTTCGCGGGGGGATGGTGTGCCCGGCGTGGTCGATATCGAGGTCAATCATGACCGTTATGGAATGCCGTATCTTGGTGGGCGCACATTAAAGGGATTGCTTCATGCAGAGGCGGCGGAGATTCTCAACGCGCTTAGTCGTGTCGATCAAGCAACGGCCGATCAGTGGGCTAAAGCGACCAACCGCCTATTTGGTCAGCCGGGCAGTCGTCGTGACAAACAAGGGCGTTTGCATATCGGCAATGCCCAACTACCTGCTGACTTACGTTCTCAGATTCAGCACAATTATCAACTGCTGGATTTGCATCCCCACGAGGTGCTGGAGACATTGACAACGGTGCGCCGCCAAACGGCCGTTGATAGTAATCCAGATAGCGAAACTGCAGGTGCCCCTCTAGAGGATACGCTGCGTGCGGTGCGCGTCATCGTACAGGGAACGCCATTTGTAGCTGTGTTACAGTTGCGTGGTGAAAATGAAAGCAACAAGCATCAAGACGATCTAGCGTTATTGGCAGCGTGTACGAAGGCATTTCGCCGTGCAGGCAGCAATAAAACACGCGGCTATGGTCGCTTGGAAGCCAATCTTCATGAGACGCTAGAAGGAGAAGCGGTAACAGATGATTATTTCGACCGATTCAAGGAGAGTCTACAATGAAAGCAATTCGCCTTGACATTTACTTAGATGAGTCATTGTTGATGACAGGCGTTGCCAATAATGAAGAAAACAGCGCAATATCGATGGGTTACATCCCGGGCAGTGCCTTGCGTGGTGCGTGTATCGCCAACTATCTCAAACAACATCCTGACACTGATTTAGGCCACGATGCGACAGCGCGGTCACTCTTTTTTGATGATAATTTGTTTTTCCTCAACGGTTATCCCGCTTCACCATTTGATAAAACCCATCGCGCTATTCCACGTTCATACGCCTGGCATATGGAAAAACCACAAAGCGGAGAAGCCAGCGATAATCGAGAAGTGCGAGATTATGTTTGGATTATCGACGATGCAATTGAGCCGTTTGAGCGTTCCAAGCGCGAGGAACGACCCTTTTATTGGCAAAGCACCGACGATATTTGTGCAATGAACAAACCGACAATTTGGAGTAATGTCCACAATGCCAGCCTGAACCCCATGCTCAAGAAAGAAGAAACGAGCAACGTCTTTCGTTATGAGGCAATGGCGCGTGATCAGCGTTTTGTCACTTACGTAATAGGACAGGACGAGACGCTAGTCGAGGCCATCGCGGATTATTTGCCACCAGGTCAATGGTTTTTGGGTGGTTCACAAACGGCGGGCTACGGGGCAGTTACAGTAGAGACAACAACCATTTCTAATTGGCGGGGCGAAAGCGAACCTGACTACGATATCGAGGATTACACGATTATCACCCTGCTCAGTGATGTGCTCTTGCAATCCGCCGCTGGTCACCCCATCACCGATTTTCACACTGCCTTAGAGTTAGCATTAGGTCGTGACATACCATCCCCTTTACGATATTTCGCACGTACAAATTTGGTCGGTGGCTTTAATCGTAAATGGGGATTGCCGTTACCCCAACGTTGGGCAGTGTCAATGGGCAGTACGTTTGTCTATGATGTGGACGATTTGGATAGCAGTGAGCTAGAGGAATTAGTTGACCGTGGGATTGGTCAACGGCGTGGCGAGGGCTTTGGCCGCATCGGCATCAATCTCAATGCCCAACCCGCCTTCTCCACCAGCAGCCCCACGTTGACCCAATCCGATCCAACCCAATTGAGTTCGTCTAGCCTTGAACTTGCCCAAACGATGGCAAAACGGCGGCTGCTTCAAGACGCGCAAACAGAAGTCTTGCGCTATGTAACCAATATCGAATTCCGTGACGATAACGATAACCTCATCTCACTGCCGCATAACACCCAACTGTCTCAATTACGACTCGTTCTGCGTCAAGCCCTACGCGCAAACGATTTAGGTTTAATCGGAACGCATTTGGACGACCTCAAGAAAGCAGCCAGCGACCAATTTACCGAAAGACGCCTGCCGCTTGCAGGCAACATTAGCTGGGATCGTTGGCTACGGCAACGCGCTCGTCAAAATGACGGTTTAACAGTCATTAAAGTTGATGTGGAAGATATTCGCTACCAAATTGCGGGGGCGGCTCCTGTGGTTGATGATACACTCAAAACACAAGTGACGTGTCAACTAATCGAGGCAGTCATTCGCAAGGCAATGCGGGAGGATAGGTAAGATGAGCGATATTTATTTCAAACCAGCGGCCAATGTCGTGACCCGCTATGTGATTACGGGTCGCCTCAAGCTGTTGCGCCCGACAAGTTTGAGCAATGGTGACATTGAGGGGTTAACCGATATTGCTCTACGCCGTGATGCCGTGAACAACAAACCCGTTTTACCGGGCACATCCTTAGCGGGGGCGCTGCGTGATTATTTGATACAACGGGTCGGCCAAAAGGGCGATCTCAACCAACTTTTAGTCAAGCAATTATTTGGCTTTAACGAGCAAGCACGGGGTGAGAGTCATCAAAGTTGGCTCTTTATCGAAGACGCTTTTGGTGAGGAAGCAGGTATCGAAATTCGTGGTGGTGTGGTGATCGATCCTGAATCGCGTACAGCGGCCGATAAAAAGAAATTTGATATTGAGTTTTTAGCGGCGGGCACGACGTTTAATCTCTGCATTGAATTTTGGGAGCCCAGTGGCAATCCATTGCAGTTGCGCCAATTACTCGCGCAGGCACTGTTAGGCCTGCAAAAAGGTGAGATTTCACTTGGGGGACGCAAACGGCGCGGTTTTGGTGAGTGTAAGGTCGAAGATTGGCAAGTCCACCGCTATAGCATGAGCAACAAAGCGGATATTGTGCGCTGGTTGGAGCAAGACAAAACATCGCCAGAAAATGGAGAAACGCTGACTGATATGCTCACCTTGCCCAGTTTGCCCGCACTCAATCAGCCTCGTTCTTGTCGCCTGCAGGCCCGCTTTGCGCTTGATGGTTCTCTGTTGATTCGCTCTGCTGCGGTCGATCCAAAAGGTGCCGACCAGTTGCATCTGCGTAACGCCGCAGGCCAGCCTGTTATCAGCGGCAGCAGCTTGGCTGGGGTTTTACGCGCTCGTGCGCGACGTATCGTGCAATTGTTACAACCCCAAAATCAAGCAGCGGCCTTTGTCAACGATTTATTTGGGCAAGAAATGAAAGACAAAGAGAAGGTAAACCCAAAAGCCAGCCGTCTTTGGGTGCGTGAAATGCCGATCAGAGAGTTTAGCGGCTCGCTCGTCGCTGATCGCGTACAAAGTCGTGTCAAAATCGACCGTTTTACAGGCGGCAGTTATCCTACGGCGTTGTTTGACCAACAGCCTGTTTTTCAGGGAGAAGTGACGGTTGATGTGACAATACAAAGGCCGCATTCGGCCGATGTTGGCTTGCTTCTACTCTTGCTCAAAGATTTATGGACAGGTGACTTGGCAATTGGCGGTGAATCGAGCGTTGGGCGTGGGCGTATGCAAGGTCAACGAGCCACATTGACATGGAATGACGAACAGTGGCGCATTACCACTCGTCCTGATGGCAAATTGGACATTGACGGTGAACGTGACCCGCTGGAAGCAGCAGTAAAAGCGCTAAAAGTAAGCGAGGAGGTCAGTGATGAGTAACAAAAAACAATATCGTTATGTTCAAGTGTCATCACTCCCTGTTGAACATTTCGATGGTAAGAATGGGGACACCTTGGTGACCTCACTGACGGCTTTGGCAACCCAATATGAGTTAGCCTATTTGTTGTCGCATCATGATGATGGGGTGGTGTGGGGACGTTTCGAGAACGAGGGATGGACGTTTTCGGCCGAAAAATTCGCTATCTCACCTGAGTTTAGTCCCGAAACCCTACAAGAATGTCGGGTGTTTGGTGAAACGGCTGAACTATTCATTTGGCGCAATGGTAATAACACTCTGCAAGCCTCTCTCTTGCTTGAAGATGAGAATAGCAAACAGATGAAATGTTTTGACCAACAACAACTGCTTTGGGGTGACACAAGCGAACAGCAACGAGACAACTTTACTATACTTGCCGAAAGCTCACAGGGATTGCGCCATGCTGTGCCTATCAACGTCTATCTAAACCGCAACCAATATCCACCCCACCGTGTCGCCCTCAAAGTGCGCCACTACATCGCTTACGACAATCATCAAGCCTATGTCAAATGGAGTCGGCTGACAGGCATCAAGCAAGTCACAGTGGGTAACATTGGGAGGTCATCATGAAGCACGATAATCCTACACACGCCCGCCGTGATAGCAAAACACGCCAAAATCAATGGGCGTTTGCGCCCTATAATTTTGTGCCGCTACCCAATCGTGTTGTAACGGCCGAACCACCGCTAGGCCATGACGCTTTTCACATAGATGGCAATAGCTGTTGGATCGACTGTATCCTGGAAACGCGCTCGCCCACCTATATTCGCGGCATGTTGACCGAAGCCGATTACAAAGAGCAAGGTCAGAAAAAGAGCGACCAACTTACCGTAGAAGAAAAGTTGAAAGCCGCACCCTTTTTTGCAACAAGTGACAAGCAAGTGGAAGGCGAATTAAAACCCGTTATTCCTGGGTCTTCATTGCGCGGCATGGTGCGCTCGATGGTGGAAATTGTCGCGCATGGTCACATGCGCTGGGTAGCACAAGAACCAACTTTTACTTTTCGTACCGTTGCCGCTTCGCGGGATGATCCCCTCCGTCAACCGTATAACGATGTCATCGGCTCGTTTGCCCGCAATGTGCGGGCAGGCTATCTGCAAAAAATCGGGGATGATTGGTATATCAAGCCCGCTTTGACTCCTGCCGATGTGTCTGGCTGGCCGAATACCCGCGAAAACTGGCTCAAAATCAAAGAACATACGATTAACAGTGGCGATATTCCCAACTTTGTTCGATTCAACGATGACGGTTATCAACCACAATGGCATGCCGTCACTTTTGGCGCTGAGATCAGGCGTGGACGGCGCGGTTCTCATCTCGCCATCAGTCAAATCGGACCGATGAGCGCCAGATATGAACATGCGGGTGTGTTGGTTTGTGCAGGCAACATGTTGGAAACAGCCGCCGAAACTGGCCGTCAACGCCGTGACCGCAATCAACGCTCACCGCGAAAAAATCACTCTCTGATTTTAGCCCCTAATCCACGAGCCAATCGCCTCAAAATAGCAACACAAGCGATCAAAGATTATAAGAATGGGTTGAGTCCTTTTCAGAAGGAGGAATTGTCAGCATGGAGTAAAAGCGGTAATGGCTGTTTGCCAACTGAGGAGGAATTAAAGCCTGACAGCAAAAACAACAAAGTGTCCTTTACGAGTCGTCAACAAAACGACATCCTGGGTCCGCCCGTCTTTTACGTGGAGCCGC
>JAGRDI010000414.1 GCA_020432765.1 Anaerolineales bacterium
TATTAGGGGCAGCCATGGCTGGGCGCCGAGTCGGTTTGTTGGCTGCTTTTTTCGCGGCGCTGTCACCATCTTTGATCTGGTTGTCGCAAGATGTGCGCAATCAATATAATTTGGCACTCTTTTTTAGTTTGTTGGCAACTTGGCTGCTGGTGCGTTTGGTGGCGCGGCGCGAACGGCGGGTAATCTGGTGGGCACTCTACGCGCTGTGTGCCGCGTTAGCGGTTTATGGCCATTATTATGCCGTCTTTGCGCTGGCGGCTCAGGTGTTCTATCTTTGGTTTGCGCATGTAGAGAAACGGGTGTGGTTTGCCTGGTTGTTGAGCGCTGTGGCGGCTGTGGGGCTGTTTTTACCATGGGCAACGGCCGTACTCACAAATCTGTTAGACGCCGGGCAACTCAATAATCCCGGCCAACCAGAATTGACGCACTATCTGACAACTGTCGGTGTGGAACTGCTGTTAGGGCCAGGCGCGGCAGGCTGGTGGCCGCGCTGGTTATTTTTGGGCGGCTTACTGTTGTGTTTATATGCGGCGCAGGTTTTATGGCAGCGCAAACCGGCCTGGGTGGCGCTTTTGTTGGGCTGGCTGGGAGTGGCAACGCTTATGATTTTCCTGGTACGTTTCAGCCGCAGTACGTTTAATCCTTTTTATATTGCTGTGGCTGCACCTGCCTGGTGGCTGCTGTTGGCAGCAGGTTTGCTGCTGTTGTGGCGACGCGGGGTATGGTGGCGGGTATTGTTTGTGGTTGGATTGCTTATGTGGGGCACGGCCGTAACCCTCAGTCTACGTAATATCTATTTTGATCCCGCCTACAGCCGTACACGCGGCTTGCGTGTAGCTGCGGAGATCATAGAGGCCGAGGCTCAACCCAATGATCTGTTCTTAGCCCATTTCCCTGATCCGGCACTGGATTATTATATGCGTCACATCGATATGCCGCGCCAGATGCAGCCCGCGACGGTCGAAGCCACAGCCGATGAGACCCAAATGGCACTGGTAGAATTAGCCACTGAGTTTGACCGCTTCTGGTTTATTCCTTACCGCGATTCTGTTTGGGATCCGCAAGCGATTGTGCCCAACTGGTTAAATGACCACATGCTGCCTGAGCGAGATGTGGCTGCTGGCGGCGAAACGCTGCAAGCATGGCGTTCGCTGGCGGATGCTGAAACGCTTGTGCAGCCAAATGCGGTGGCTTTGGCTGGACCTATTGGTTTAGAAGGGGCGAGTTTGATGGTAAACGGCCGTCCTGCCAACCTCAGCCAACCCATCCCCATAAAACCGAACGACACCCTCGACGTAACCTTACTGTGGACGACAGAAGAACCAATTTCTGCAAGTTACACCGCTTTTGTACATTTGCTTGACGAAAACGGAATTTTGTTGGTGCAGCACGACGGCATTCCACATGACGGCAATCTGCCGACGCCGTTGTGGCAGGTTGGTGAGCTGGTCTTGGATAGGCATGTGTTGGTTGTGCCTGAGAGTGGGGGGGGAAACGGCCGTATCGTCGTCGGCTTCTACAACAGCGAAACGTTAGAACGACTGACTTTTGCGAACGGGCAGGATGTCTTACTAATTGGAGAGGTTGTGGTTAATGAGGATAAATAGCCTAGAAATTTGTAAACACGGATTGATCTCTACTAATTTTTATAACTGATTATGCTGAGTAAACAGAGATTAAATTTTGTTTCCAATCTCAGATTCAGGTCGTTTTTTGCAGCCGCTGCAAACGCGCAGCGATGTTGGTTAGATTTTTTTCGAGTTGAGCCAGTTCTGCGTGTAGATCTGCCTGCTGGTGTTGGAGGGCGATTTGGTCGCTTTCTTGAGCCAGAAGAATTTCACCGCGTCTATTAAGCTCAACGGCCGTTGTCTGTAATTCGTGCAGCAAGGCATGGTTAAAGCTGTTTTGTTGCCCAGTCAACGGCCGTATATACCAACGCGCCGCCATATTCAACCAAAGCGTGCGTAATTTTACGAGTATGGAGCCAATGAGGGGGGTAGTGGAAATGAACGGCCGTTCTTCTACTGTCGCTGCCTGTGCGAATTGATTAAAATCGGTGCTTAGCTGGAAGGCTTGCATGGCTGTATGGTGCAGGCCGAGCAGTTTTTCGGTGATTTGGTATTGGGTATCGGGGGGGACGGCCGCTGCGCCATCAGCTGTGCGCGTTTGCCAAATTTCCGGTAGAGCAAATAGAGTTTGACGATAAACGGCCGCCAGACGGCGCTGCAAGCTGGGGTCGCGCTGCTTTAACCAGTCCATTTCGGCGGGGAAGGTGGCATTCAGCAGCGTTTCCGCCGGGGTATGTTTGAGCAGATAACGCCAGCGGCTGCTGTGGAAGCGACGTTGGTAAGTAGGGCCGCCCTGACCTGCAATGGCCGATTCATCATGAATGGCAACGGCCGTGGGCACATATACCACACGATACCCCGCACGCCGTGCCCGTGAACACCAGTCACTGTCCTCATAGTAAAGGAAGAAACCTTCGTCCAGCAAACCGATTGTCGCCAACGTCTCGCGGCGTATCGCCAGTGCTGCGCCGATGACATAATCAACATCATTTTGGGTATCAAATTGACCGCTGTCGATTGCATGCACGCCAAAATGGTCTGGAAAAGCTTGTGGCATCGTGATGATGCCGCCAGCGTGTTGTAATGTTTTGCCGTCGGGATAGAGTAATTTACAACCGGTAATGCCAATAGAATGATCCGCAAGCATTGGCTCAATAAGCTGCTTGAGCCAGTTGATCGTTACGACGATATCCGGGTTGACCAAGATGGCGAATTCTGTTTGGCTCATGCGCAGGGCGCTGTTGTTACCGGCAGCAAAGCCTCGGTTTTCTGTGTTGACAATCACTTTGATATTGGGAAAGTGGGCTTGCATATAGATAAGCGAATCATCAGTTGAGGCGTTGTCAACCAGGACAATCTTGTATTGGGGATAATCAATGGTTAGCAGGGCGTCGAGGCATGTTTTCAAGAGGAAACGGCCGTTATAATTCAAAACAATAATCGTGACCGAAGGCCAGTTTAACTGCTGCATCATGCAGCAATGGTAACGAGAATTGCCCAAAAAGCAATCAGCAAAACAGCACTTCAGCGTATCAGTAACCCTCAAGTTGACGAGTTGATCATTTAGCAAAATTTGCGGTGTTTCAATTTAACCGGCTTGTTTGTTATACTTCACCACTATGCAGATTTTTGAGCGCACGGACAAGCGGCACTTCTTGATACTATTAGTTACGTTCTTCATTCTTTGTGCTTTGCTCCTCTCGATTCGTCCGCCGACCTGGGATGAAGTCTCCTATTACATCTATGCACGCTCTTTTTTGTTTGACCATGATTTGCATTTTGCCAACGATTTTCAACTTTCATATGCTGTCGCCACACCCGATTTCATCGCCAAAGAATTTGATAAAGCGTTAACCGATACGGGCTATGTTGTTAATTTATTTGCTATTGGGAATTCGGTTTTGTGGCTGCCCTGGCTGGCGATTTTACGGCTGGCTGTACAGACCCTACCCGCTTTGATTTCGCCTGACACCATAATGACGGGTTTTGAGCCGATTTTCATCAGCAACCTGACTGCACTTTCGGTTTTATTGGGTTTGGGTGCATTTTGGTTGGCCTTTATCTTGACTAAACAAGTCACGGTTCCACACATTGCTATGTTGGCTGCGCTGACAATGCTGGTGTCGACTCCTTTGTTACATTACCAGTTCCGGGCAGCTATGAATTCGCATGCATTTTCTGCATTCACAACCGCCTTGGTCGTTTTTGTTTGGGCAACTCATTTTCGTGAAATCGGTACACTCTTTCAGGCAGCGTTGTTGGGTGGATTGATTGGCCTGGCGGCTTTGGTGCGCTGGCAAAATTTAATGTACATGGTTCTGCCGCTGATAGCGGTTGTAATGGTTTGGTGGAAATTCCCCAAATCACAACGCAAAAACAAAACCAAACAGGCGGTTCTCTATTTGGCATTGGTTGGCGGGGCGGCGCTGATTGTGTTTGCTTTACAAATGGCAGTGTGGAAAGTATTGTATGGCAGTTTTTTTACAATTCCACAAGGTAGTTCCTTTATGGATTGGCGTGCACCTTTTTTGATCCCATTGTTATTTTCTTCATTCCGTGGCTTGTTGCCATGGATGCCGATATTCTTTTTGGCAGTTTTAGGTTTGCTGCTTGTGCCGCGAGCGCAACGGCCGTTTGCCTGGCCGCTGTTGGTTGTGCTGCTGCTCGAAATGTATATCAACGCCAGTACACGCGACTGGTTTGCTGGGGCCGGTTTTGGACCACGCCGCTTTACAAGCGAATTGGCCATTTTGGTTGTGGGATACGGCGCTTTTTTGAATTGGCTGCCAAAGCGTTGGCGCCTAGGTATTGGCATTATATTGGCAATCATTTTTGGCTTACATCAATGGGTATTAATGCGCTTCGGTCTGGTTGAACGCATTGGTGGGCAACCTTTGTCGATGACACCGACATTTACATGGCATGATATACCTTTAACACAATTTATGCGTGATTTTTTTCAATTGCTGCGGCAAGGATGGGAACGGCCGTTGGATTTTTTCGTTGTCCCAGAATCGCCCCTGTATTTACTCGTGCATGATCAGACGTTTCCAACGACACACCTGTCTTCTCTATTACTTACCGCAATTTTTCTGATGTTTGTTTTTTGTGGCGTGGTTTGGCTGGTTAAAATAAAAAGCTCCCATATTAAAGCAGCTGTTTTCGCGATGATGGGAGCCTTTTTGTTATTCAGTTTTTGGTGGATTATGACGACGATGTAGTCATTTTAGTCGTTAAAAACGATAGGCAGCATAATCTGGTTAGGATCGACATACACCCATCCTTGTTTGATATTATTGGTGTTTGAATCTGGCGTTTCTGGGATAGTATTACTGCTGTCTACAAACACCCAATAAGGATGTACACCCGGCGTTAAGTCGGACCAATTAACGCTTGCTGTCATTTTTCTAATTGCACAGCCGGCCAGGTCAGCATTGATTGTGACTTCACCGATGGGCTGTGTAAGGTTTGCATCCGCATAGAATGTAACTTTGAAGGGGGACTCAACGGCGATATTGCCCCGGTTACGGAAGGATGTTGTTAATTCGGCCGTTGCGGTTGCAGCATTGCCCGTAAACACAATGGTACTATCTGCACTTTCCACGATAAGGTCTTTATACGTAGGTTCACTCCACACATAATTCGCCATTGTTGTGCCTGCCAAAGTTTGTGTCGTTATATCTTCCTCGTATAAATTGCTGGCTTGCCCAACTGTTGCTGCATGTATGGAATACCAGGCCCATTCTTGCACCAAACGATTGTTGTCCAATGGATACCCGACATTGGGGTCTTGTGCGGTATTCAAATAGTCGAAGGTATTGAGCATATAATTTTTAACCCGCTGGGGTGTGAAACAATTGCCGTATTCATCTTGCAAGAAACAGGAACCCGGATCTTGAATATAAGGATATAATATCGAAAATTCCGTGAGCATGAGCGGTTTGTTCTGCTGCCCGTGTGTTTTCATCCATTGCCGTAAAGTCATTACTTGCTGCGTAAAGATATTCATATTGTCGTGTTCAGCAAAACAATAAACATCATTATTGGGGCACGATGCCGGTGTGCCGTTACTGACACGTTTCCCCAGCGCGGGGTTGGTGCCCAAGGCGACATTAGCAATGTTGTTGGGTGTGATGCCATCTTGTTCAACTTCCGGCAGGATGTATAAATGGAATGTCCAAATATCTATGGGCATGCTGGTGCCATATTTGTCCTGATAAGCCTGCCACATGATGTCTAGATATTGCATCCGGCCGGGCGTGTACTGCACCAGGGCCGAAATGGCAACGAGTGCGGTGGGATCATTTGCTTTGATGAAGTTGTAAATGTTATGGTACGCTTCGGCATATAAGTCGGCATGGATTTCACCTTGACCAATACGTTCGATTTCGTTGCCAACGATCCAGGTGCTGCCGGGGAATTGAGTGATGTAGTTGGCGAAACTTGCATCGATTGGTGGGCGAGTCGTATAAGCTTGCAAATAGTTGCCATTGGCATCTTTTTGTTGGTTGACATGAATCATGCGCACGAATTCAGCCCCATTTGTTGGTTCAGGATTTGGCGTTGTGACTTCATAGGTGACATACCAACCGGAGCCGAGATCCGGGATAACTTCTAACTGTGCCAATGTTTGTGATGTGTCTAGGGCATTGACCCCGTATCGACAGTTGGCTAACCCATTGTTTGTTTTGTTTGCTGGCAGGGCGGCGCTTACAATTGATGGTGGTGCGGGTTGGTTCATGTTGGTTTGTGGTGCTATGCTCGATACGGCCGTAACCCCGGACGCCGGCATTGCATACAAAACGATTGCGAAGGCAATCGCAACCAATAAGAATAATTTGATTTGGTTTGATAAGATTCGTTTATTTTTCATGTACATTTTTCCTTTACGAGGATTGATTTTATTGTTGATAAGCTGTATTGACATTTTTTACACGTGTGAATAACCAAATAACCACGATGATCCAAGCTGGCAGCGAGGCCATTTTAATAAGCATTGTACCAAGCGCTTCTTCCCAAAACGTATACGCCCATGGATATAAATGGATGCCGTATAATTGCGCGAATAACAAGATCAATGCGGTTAAACTATACCAGGTGAGCCAACGTTTTTCACCGGCTAATAAGGCAAATGGCACCACCCACAGCAGCCATTGAATGCCTAAACCAACCGTAACGGCAAACTCACCCAAAATAATCGTGAGCAGTGCATCTAACGCACTTTGTTTGCGCGTCCACCATAAAAGCAGCAAACCCATTAGCAGTAACCAGATGCGGCGCTGCTGGAAATAAAAATCGGCGATTGGTGCTAAACCCGTTAGCCATGTGCCGACTACGTCCAAAAAAGCTGAAAGACCCCAGAAATTGGCGACGCCTGTGTGTAGAAATGCCCACTGTAACATCGGCATGGGACTTGCCTGAAAAATGATTAAATAAGCAGCAATAAAAACGCCTACGAGCGCAAAGGTAACAAGGATATATTGTAGACGCTTGCGGTTATCGTGAAGACGTATGAGAACGATGGGCAAGAAGACGATCGGCCAGGTTTTGTTGAGTATTGATAATCCCAATAAAAGTGCGGATTTGTTGATTTGTCGTCCAAAATGCCAGGTTGCCCAGGATAATCCCAACAGCAATAGGGTGACAGAGTCAAATTGACCGTGATAAGCGGATGTAAGTAAGCTAATGGGATTGAGTGCATAGAGTAAAGCAAAGATAACGGCCGTTTTTCCAACTTGCCCCCAGCGGCGATAAACAACAAAAATCAATGCCGTAAGCCCAATATCGGCGAAGACGGGAACCAGCTTGATCCAAATCGGGAATGGTATCCGACTGTTTAATGCTGCCCACCACGCAGCGCCAATCACATACATTTGCAAGGGTAAGTAGGGATGGCGTCCGAGGGCTGCGGACGTGTAGACATCTTCACCATGCAGTAAAGCTGTGGCCACTAAACGAAATGATTCAATATCATAACGCGCCCCAACTGGCAGCAGCAGCAAGGGCAGCAAGCGTACAAAAAGTGCGATCAATAACAGCCACAACAACGGCCGTTGCCGTTCTGCTAACCAGTTTACTCCCACAACATCTGGCTCTATGGCTGTCAATATGAAAAGCAGTGTGACGATGATGAGCCATACCAATGCCCAGGATGTTGCCGGAATTACAGAGGACCACATGAAAAATTGCCTTTAGGCAGAGGATTCAAACAGCAACTGCTTGGACGGTTTAGATTCAGCTGTGGCTGACCATGTCCAATTTGCCGGCACTTCGATCAAACCATATTCCTCATCAGTGCCGCCCCCCATCACACGAAAAGCAAAAGCATGCTCATGATAATCATACGTGATTGGTAAACGACTGTCATGGACAGCGGCCGTGACTTGATAGCGTGCCGGGAGGAAGGGGAGGCTTTCAACTTCATAGCGTACAATGCCCGCGCCCTCAACAAAACCTGTTTCAAGCCCGCCTAAACGACTGTTGGGACCATTCATATGAATGCCGTCCTGACGGTGAATGGCCAGACCAAATTCAGGATTATTGACAGGTTTATGCGCCAGGTAAGCAATCTCAATCGTCATGGCATCACCTGTTTTAAAGACATTTTGCGGTTCATTTGCGTTATTTAGAAAACGTACATCTGTGATTTCGATTTCGTGGTTGCCCCACCGGCGATAGTCACCTAATTCAGTATCTTGCACAAGTTGCTGCCCCAACTTTGCATTAGAATAGGAATCATATTCATTGGCGATTTCAGAGGTACGGCCGTAGCTGCGCACAGTCCCATTTTCCAGCCAGACCAGATCAGAACACAACCGCCGAATCATATCCAAATTATGGCTGATAATGATGATCGTGACCCCCTGCCGTTTCAGATCGCTGATGCGGTCAATGCACTTCATCTGGAAGGTCTGGTCGCCTACCGCCAAAATCTCATCTACAATCAAAATATCCGGGTTGACATGAATGGCCACGCTAAAACCAAGACGCATGTACATGCCAGAAGAATAATGCTTCACCGGCATATTAATGAACTCACCCAATTCGGAGAATTCCACAATTGAATCATAATTTTGATTAACTTCTTCTTCAGTTAAACCCAGCACAGAGGCATTCAGGGCGATATTTTCGCGGCCCGTCAGATCAGGATGAAAGCCGGCGCCTAATTCCAACAAGGCACTCACGCGGCCTCGCACCATCATTTGTCCTGAGGTTGGCCGCAAGATACGCGCCATTAATTTGAGAACCGTGCTTTTACCACTACCGTTACGGCCGATAATGCCCAACGATTGGCCGGGCAAAACATCAAAGCTGACATCACGCACGGCCCATAAAACCTCCTTGGGTCTGTTGCGATTCTTTAATTTGACGATTGAGGCCAAGGTTCCCATCAATGATTGCGGTTGTTCACTGGTAAAAGTGAATTGTTTGCTGACATTGCGAAAGCTAATGATGGGTTGAACCCCATTCGGGTGCGCGTTGTTGTTCTGGAGAGATTCCATTTATTTGCAAGCTTGAAGCATTCAAACCAATTCCTTATCCAAAAAATCAGCGCATTGTAGCCCAAAAAAGAGGTTCAATCCAACCAGTATAATTAGTCTATCAGAAAATGGGGTGTACTGTGTCTCCTGACCGTGCCGCATTTTCATCGCGTATGACATTTTTAATGCATTTAGTTGCTGTAATTATACCATTGAACAGTTTAGCAATATGTTCAAGGCAGGTGGAAACAGGGACCGATGTTAATTTGTAGCGAAATGTTAGATCATTAAATCTGCAAGGCAGTCGCGTTTCGGTTATACTAATGGTTCATATGGAATCAGCTTGCTGGCTGGTTTATCTATGTGTGGACGGATAAAAATCATGGATCAGAAATCGTTACATACACTTGAATTTGATAAAGTACGCCAAATTCTGGCACGCTACACCAGTTTTAGCGCCGGAAACGACCTGGCTTTGAATTTGGTGCCCACAACAGACCGCTTCGATGCCCAAAAATGGCAGGCAGAAACTCGAGAGGCTGTGCTTTTGTTTGAGGAACATAGTTCCATCACGATTGGTGGTGCACGTGATGTCCGCCGTCCAGTGGACAATTCACAGCGTGGCTTTACGCTGCCGGCGGAGGAGCTGCAGGCCATCTCGGCTACGATCGTGGCCGGGCGCAATTTGCGACGGCAGTTGTTGAAGCTGGAGGATCAATTTCCCAACTTGGCGGATATTGCCACATTAATCGAAGAATGTCCCGGCATCGTCTCGACGATTAATAAGACGATTGACGAGCGTGGTGAAGTATTGGACAGTGCCAGTGTCAAGCTGGCGAAGTTACGCCAAGAACTACGTGTGGCTCACGGCCGTATCCAGGATAAACTCCAACGCCTGCTCAACAGCAGTATGAATCAATATTTACAAGACCCCATTGTGACCCAGAGAAACGGCCGTTACGTGGTTCCATTACGAGCGGATGCCAAAGGCCGGGTCAAAGGCATCGTCCATGATCACAGCGGCAGTGGTGCAACCTTGTGGGTCGAGCCTATCGGCACAGTTGAACTCAATAACGAATACCGCAGCTTGCAGCTAAAAGAGCAAGAAGAAATTCACCGTATCTTGCGTGAATTATCGGCCAAAATCGCCGAGCAGGGCGATTCCATCAAACGAGTTGTTGAGCGTATGGCTGAGTTGGACTTGATTTTTGCGCGTGCCAATTACGCCTCGGCTACAGAAGCAGTCGAGCCCATTTTTGTTGAGTGGCGCACCTTTCAAGCGCCGCGATTGCCCAAACATGCCAACGAACGTGCCAAATGGACACCACCACCGCCGAACTTACATCCTGGTTCAACGGTCTGGATCAAAGGAGCACGCCACCCTCTATTGGAGGCTGAATCTGTTGTGCCTACTAATATTACGCTTGACGAAGACATCTTCACCGTATTGATTACCGGCCCCAATACAGGCGGCAAAACAGTCAGCTTAAAGACGGTTGGCTTGATGATTCTGATGGCACAATCTGGTTTACACTTGCCCGCCATTGAAGCACGTTTGACCATATTTGACCAGGTTTTTGCAGATATTGGTGACGAACAATCAATTGAACAAAGCTTATCAACCTTTTCGGCACATATGACCAATATCGTCAAGATTTTGGCACGGGTGGATGCACATTCGCTGGTTTTGCTGGATGAGCTGGGTTCTGGTACCGATCCGACAGAGGGCGCGGCGTTGGCACAGGCGACAGTCAGCTTCTTGCGTGATAAGGGGGCCACAACCTTTGTCGCTACTCATTATCCTGAATTAAAGATTTATGCCAGTCAAACAGTTGGTGCCACGAATGCCTCTTTGTTGTTTGATATTGAGACACTATCGCCAACCTATGAAATGAGCATTGGTATTCCAGGTCGTTCAAACGCTTTCGCGATTGCGCGGCGGTTGGGTCTGGATGAAACCATCCTTGATGATGCAATGCGGTTGGTAGGTGCGGACAATCATGAAGCCGAAGATATGTTGGATTCCATTCACGAACTGCGTGAAAAAATCGAGGCGGAAGAGGCGGCCACACGTTTGGCACAGCGTGATGCTGAAGGCACACGCGATCGTCTCAAAAAGCGTCTAGCTGAGGTTGAAAAAGATCGCCAGAAAATTTTGGATGCTGCCAAAGCTGAAGGTGAAGAAGAGTTGGTGGAATTGCGTGAGGAAATTCGCAAAATCCGCAGCAAAATTCGTGACGCTGCTTCGGTGAATCAACTCAAGAAGATTGGCCAGGATGTTGAACTGTTGGAAGTAGCACAAAATATGCAAACCAGTGCCCCGGTCATGAAGGTCGCGACGGATAAAAAGCAAATCAAGAAAGAAATACGCCAGAAGCGCCGTGCGCTGCAGGTGGGTGATACGGTTTTGATTAAGACATTAAACACCAAAGGCGAGATTGTTGAATTGGATAAAAAAGAGGCTGTTGTGGCGATCGGCCGTATGCAGATGCGTGCGAAATTCGTCGATTTGGAGTTTAAGGGACGGCCGATCGAAGAAGAGTATGAATCTGTGACAATAGCCGCCACCGGACCATCACCGGGGATGGAATTGGATTTGCGCGGCAAGCGTGTTGAAGAGGGTTTGTCTGATTTAGAGCAATATCTAGATTCTGCTTTTCTGGCACATTTGCCTTGGGTACGCATTATTCATGGAAAAGGTACAGGGCGTATGCGCGAAGGTGTGCGTAAAGCGTTGGCCCAAAACAACCACGTGCGTTCCTGGGAGGAAGGTAAGGATGGTGAAGGCGGCCCAGGTGTGACAGTGGCGAAGATGGTTGAACAGAATTAGGAAGTAAGAAGTAAGGGTGTCTTTACTCCATACTCTCTTCTTACTTCCCAAAAAAGAGGTTTTTTTGCAAATAAACGCGATTATTTTTGATTTGGGCGGGACGTTGATCGAATATGCGGGGCCGTTTGATGGCTGGCCGGCGTTGGAGACACCCGGCTTTGCTGCGGCTTATGCTTATTTGCAGAATGAAGGTGTGGAACTGCCT
>JAGRDI010000415.1:0-1457 GCA_020432765.1 Anaerolineales bacterium
CTCCAGGCTTTATCTGGAGCGACATCATTGTTAGCGCTGCATGCATTCACACAATAACCACAACCATTACATTTGGATTGGTCAATCACCATTGCCCAGCGATGGGGGCTTTCGTGTTCATCAACAGGTGATTCTTTCCCCATGAAGCCGACACCTACTGTTGTGGCAGCCACGCCAACCATGCTTAATTTGATAAAATCGCGTCGATTAATTGTTTTTGCGCTCATGGCTAATTCCTATTTTCCTCACGCGACACACGCACACGCCGGTATTGGCGTTCTAATACGGGTGAAATCATCACGCCTAGCAGCAGACCCAAAGCGGTAGGAATCAGATACATCAATGGAGCCGGATCGGCCGATGGCACGGCCGCTGCCGGATCGGCCGGCAGCCCTTCAGCCGCATAAACGATGTGGTTACGCGCTTGTTGTAAAGTTTCAAGATCAGCACAGGGGGTAACGGCCGTTTCGACACTTGCAGACAGATCACCTGTGCCAACCATACCTGCCATCAATCCCTGCTGTGTTTCACTCAAACCCGTTTGTTGCAGGGTTAACGGCATCATTGGCTGCATTGCCGAATGCATTTCTTGTTCGTGACATTCATTACAGGTCGTCAAATCAACTGCAAAGGTATGGTCACGTGTACCATGACCGCCTTGAGGGTCGGTTTCAGTTACCCGCAAATGGCAATCGGTACACAACAACCCTTTTTCTGCGTGTCCTGTGTAAGCAAAGAAATAGGCCTCTTCATTATGACAGGCGATACACACATCTTGTACACTTTCCGTCTTCAGGTTGGTCGTATGTGGGTTGTGGCAGCGTACACAGCTTAAATCTTCCGCACCGTGTTGACTTAACTGCCATTCATCGTGGGTACCGGTATGGCATTGCCCACAAGCTTCAGAAGAGCGATTCGTCGGCATGACCTGTTCTGGATGATGGGTACTGCCTTCAGGCTGTGCATGACAAGCTTCACAGGTAATCCCTTCTTCATGGTACATGCCCGTTTCAGCATCAAAGCCCGTCGTGTGACAGGCTAAACATTCATCAGGGCTGCCTTGCTCATGCCACGCAGCCTGAAACGTCGGATCCGCTAACGCCTGGCTGTGGACGCTGTCTTCCCAATTAATGACAACGCTTTCATGACATTCGTTACAATCATCCGGCAGTCGAGTTTGAGCAACGGCCGTTGGCGTCACAGCATTAATCATCACAGCAATCAGTGTGAAGAAAAGTGCAAATCCAATGCCAATTAAAATGCGTATGGCCCAACGAGTAAACATGGGCTTCTCCTTTTTCTCCATCTCACGATTCCAATCCAAGCCGACGTGCTTGCAGCGCCCCAAAAGCCATTACAATCATTAACGGCAGGCCAAACCGTAACAAACCTAAGCCTAGAACGATGAGTATTGCTAAACCAATATGCATTTTGCACCTCCAACAAAGATCATTAAA
>JAGRDI010000415.1:1503-4200 GCA_020432765.1 Anaerolineales bacterium
TGGATTTGATGCGAAATCGGGTAATAGACCAATCTTTTATATGGGGGATTCAAGCACAAACTATGAGGAACCGGGGCAATCGCCTGCAAAAATAGCCAGCGAAGGCGACTTTGTAATTATAGGTGCAGATTTAGACAATTCGTTCCTCCCTTAATTTGTTGCAATTCGTTGCAGACATGGGGAAAAACCCCCATCAAAAAAGGCCAGATACCCAACGGTACCTGACCTTTTTATAACGACTTAGTTTATTTTGCCCAAGAGGGTGGAGACTCTATGGGGTTAAATGGGGCGTTACGGCCGTGTCATACCGGTCGTATCACCACCAACTGCGTTTATGGAATCATACAAAATTTGCATGACGTACGGACTGTTGTGTGCAAACGCACCAGGATCCTTCTGAGAATACTGGTAGTTGTATGCGGCACGCAGCAAGGCTGGTGTCCAGGTAGAAAATCCATCGTTTGGTTCGCCATCACCATCCGTATCATTAAAGAAGTAAGGATAGGCGTGCGCGTCATAAACAATTGGATCGACGCCGGCAGTATTCGCTGCATAAGCTTGCATGGCAGCATATAATGTTTCAGACATCGTTGCGATTTCGCCCGCGATACCTTCTGTGGCATCCCCGTCACCATCGTAGTCCACTTCAGAGACCCGAATTGCTTGCAGGTCTTCTTTACTCGCTACGTTTTCATGACAGTCGGAGCATTCTTCCACAACTACTTCCAAAGCATGCGTATCATGACATTCAACACAAGTGTCAAATTTACCTACGTGCTCATTGCGGCCTGCATATTCTTGGCCAGCGAACTGGTAAGCGCCTTGTACCTCACTGCCGAATAAGGTTGCCCCGGCTGCGAAGTAATGGACGTTTTGGAATCGGAAACCTTCACCGAGTTCATTATCGCCTGTGTCGCCAATTAACTGGTCAACACTAACAGTTGATGATCGACCTTGATGACAGTTGATACAGGTATTGCTCTTCAATCCAGCTTCATCTGTCTCGTCGGCCGCCATTGTAACGGTAGCACCACTTGGGAATGTGACCTCTTCAAATGTGTACAGTTCGTTGGTGGTCAAATCGCTGTGGCAAGTTGCACAGTTCAAGCCATTAGAGGCATGTTGCGAAGTTGAAACACCTTCTGTCGCCAAAAGCGGCAAGCCAGCGGCTGAATGACATTTGGAACACGTGGCTGGTACAATGCCGCCATCTTCTTCACCATCCCAATGACGGAACGCTTCCTCAGAACCAGCAAAGTGACCGTGGTCAATGCGGTTCATCGCGCTCATGTCGATGGGTGTGGCAAGCGCCATGTTGAGGTCTTCCAATGAATCATAGAGCAGTTGGATGGCATATTTGCCACCATGTGCAAAGTTGCCTGGATCTTTCAAGGATGCTTGATAGTTGTAGGCAGCTTTTGCCAAACGCGGTGTCCAAGCATTGAATGCATTGGGGAAGACAGCTTCTTCTTCGGAGGCCATCCCATCACCATCACCATCAATAAAGAAGTAGGGATACGCATGGGAATCGTAAGCGATGGGAGTGCCAGCCACTTCAGTCGCGTATGCTTGCATACCCATTAACAACGAATCACGCAAACCTTCGATCTCGGCAGCAATGCCTTCTTCCATGTCGCCGTTGCCATTGTAATCAACGAGTGAACCCGGCATGCGAATGTTGACCAGGTCTTCTTTACTGGCAACACCTTCATGACAAACGGAACATTCTTCAACTTTTACTTCCAAGGAATGGGTGTCATGACAGCTAATGCAGGAGTCATATCCTGCGACGTGATCAAATTTGGCATCATAAGCTTTGCCATCATATTCATACCCGCCCATGGCTTCATGTCCATATTGGGTTGCAGCGGCGGCATAGTAGTGGATATTAGAGAAACCAACTTCTTCGCTTACTGTGTCAGCATCTGCTACCGGATCGAGACCCGCTTCTTCAATGCCAGCATTCACACTGACTGTGGAAGCACGCCCTTGGTGACATTCCATACAACGTGCGGATGCATCTAAATGACTGATCTCTGCCCCGGAGGGGAAGACAACCGTGTCTTTGTCGATGACGATGTCGTTATGGCATGCCTGGCACTCAATGACTGTGCCAATGGGTGCTGGTGCTTCGATCATACCGGGTTCAGAACCATCGCCACCGGTGAATGCCATGTACCCAGGCGTACTATGACACTTGGCACAACTTTCTGGCACTTCGGCGGGATCGTCTTCATTCCAATGCACGAAAGCTTCAGCTTCAGCATTAGCATGTGCAGATGACGCCCAGGCTTCTTCAAAGGGGATGACAGATACGGCCGTTTCCGGCTCCATCATCACCTCGACAACCCGTGTCACTTCTACTGGTACTTCTACCTCACGGGTTACCTCGACAGCCTCACCAGGAACTTCCACCACCCGGGTTACTTCAACCGGTTCCTGACTGCAGGCGGCCAGTGCTGCTGCAAAAACGAATAACAACAGGCCGGTCAATAAAATAAAACGTCTATTCGAGTGAAACATAGAAAAATCCTCCTTTTCCATGATTTATTGTGACGCTATAGAAATGAGCGTCGTCAATATTTTCAATTCAGGCAGCAGCTACTAAGTCGTCAAATAGTGCTATCCTAAAATTGTTAATTAAAACGTAATTCGTGTAACCTTTGACAAAAATGAATCCGCGAAGGTTTGCTCGTT
>JAGRDI010000416.1 GCA_020432765.1 Anaerolineales bacterium
CCCTTTATTTGCCGGGGCTGTTATGACAATGACGACCACACTTCCAATTTGCCGCGTACGCGTCGAATCACTTCATCCGTAAACTCATCTGTGTGTGCATTGCCAGTCAAGTCGGACGTGCGGACGCCATCATAAACCGCCTCTAACGTAGCTTCATAAATTGCACGACTGGCCAGTTTTAACTCATCTTCTTTCATGAATGAGAGTAACCCTGCGGCAGCGAGAATCATGCCCATTGGGTTTGCTACATTGCGCCCTTCTAATGCTGGAGCAGTGCCATGTGGTGCTTCGGCCATCACGCAATCTACAAATTCACCCTTTGGATCAAGTGAAATCACCATCGATTCTGAGCCAGCAATCGAGCCAAACATTTGCAACACCATATCAGACAGTAAATCCCCATCGCGGTTCAAGCTGGGAATAACCATCGGATCACCAGCGGATGAAAGTAATAACGCAAAGGTTGCATCTATCAATTGCGGCTCATAGCGTATCTGGGGATGGCGTGCGGAGGCGGCATCCATTTCTTCCTTTAGCATGCCTTCATAAACAGGACTGACTGTATATTTGGGGCCGCCAAAAACTTTTGCATTGGTGCGTTTGGCATGTTGGAACGCATATTCGGCCACGTCACGGCAGACACGGCGTGTGATGCGTTCGGTACGGTAGGCGATCTCATCAAGAGAATCAGCCTCCCCCTCACGCCATTCTTTGGCACCATAAGCGTCGCCGCGTGCCATGCGTACGATGCTGATGGGTGCATATACACCAGCCGCTGGTCGCACACCTGGAATACGGCGGCCGGTGCGTAAAATAATTTCGGCATCCATTTCCTCGCGCAAAATGCGGTTGGGGCTGCCAACATCCCCTTTGATTTCTGGGGTAATGGTGGCCGCTTTGAGACCGACTGTATGATTGCGCAAAGCACGCCCCGCTGCATATACGACTTCGTTATTCGTGGCGCGTCGATTTTCGAGACTTAAATCATAGCGGATGAATTCGAGTGGAAAGCGGATGACGCTTTCATCTAAAACACGCAGCGCTTCTTCTAATAGTTCCTGACCGGTTTGGTCACCTTCTAGTATAACGATTGTTCTGCTCATAATGTATAAATGCACTCCTCATGGATTAATCGAAAAGACCCTAAGGGTCAGGTTATATATGGCTTGCTACCAGGTGTTAACCGTTAGGGTCTGAATAAATTTAGGTGTTGTTTTTGGAACGTAGGAATTCCAGATATTTGGGCATAATGCTGGTGTATATCCAATACCAGAACGGCCGTGCTGCGTAATCCCAGGCACCGATCGTGTGCACCACTTCAGCGTTGAAGCCCGCTTTGAAGCGCCAAACGCCCCAAAGCGCGTCTGTTTCATCAAACGTGGTAGGCGCACCCCAAAAGTCATAGGTGGTGCAGCCTTGTGCTTTGGCCCGGCGAATTGCTTCCCATTGTAACAGATAATTGGGCATTCGCTTTCTTTCGCGATGAGTAGAAGCACCATACATATAGATGACTTTATCACCAAAGCGAATTAATATGACAGCCGCGATGGGTGTGCCCTCAAATTCAGCGATGAGCGGTTGGCACATACCGGCGTCGTGAAATGTCTGCCAGGCATCCAGATAGTATGCAATCGGTCGAATGGTAAAGTTGTCTCGAACGGCCGTTTCTGTATACATTTGTGCAATCAACGGAAAATCAGCCGGATTACCCGCACGTACAACGATGCCTTTACGCTCAGCCAGGCGAATGTTGTAACGTGTTTTTGACTTCATGGCTGCCAGCAAATCTTCCTCAGAACGCGTCAAATCCATTTCGACTGTATTGCGAAATTGAATTTGGTCATCTGAAAAACGCCAGCCGCGTTTCTGGAGTTCTTCTACGAATTGAGCACCTCTGGGATTCGGCCGTTCCTTTTCCACCCCCCAATAACGCACCACTTCGGGATCGATCTTGATAAAGATCGCTTTTTCGCGGCGTGCCATTTTTTCTAATTCTGCCAATACACGGCTGCGTAATGGTTTGTCGTTATAATCTAAAGCTGGCCCTTTGGGCACGTAGAGAATACAGTAGGGCAAGCGGGGTACATTGCGTTTGAGAACCTGTGCTGCTGCCAGCGGATTGCTGCTGTTTTCGGCCACAGTCAATGTGTACCGTGTTGCAGACCATTCCCACCGTGATTTGAACGCGCCCCAGGCCCAACTTTGTAGGGCATGGGCTATTGGTAACCGTGCGAGCGCCTGTCCCCAAATTGCAGGGGAGGTTTCTACTTTAAATGTAGAGGCGCGATAATCAGGTTCGGGGAATATCATCGCTTGCGATACCAATTATAAAGGCGGTAAAGACGCTGATTGTAGATCCGGTCTACCGCGCCAACTGTACGTTGGATGTTGCCGCCAAAGCCGCGTTTGAACCGATAGACTGGCCATAAGCCATCTTGCCGTTCGGTGAAGTGAGCTTCGAGTTCGTCTAGTTCGGCATCTGGCACACCCCACATGTCATAGTGGGTACAGCCTTTGTTTTGTGCCCATTGGATGGCCGCCCATTGTGCAGCATAGGCGGGCATGCGGTTGCGTTCGGCATTGCTGGATGCGCCGTAGAGGTAGGCTGCGGTTGTGCCGTGTGCAAAAACCATGACGGCGGCTAACGGCCGTTGCTCAAATTCAGCAATCAACATCACAACTTGATCTGGACCAAAAAATTCAAATGCATCCCGGTAATATTCGGATGCATGTACACCAAAACCGTCGCGTTGACCAGTTAAACGCATAAGTTGGTTGAACACGGGCAAATCATCCGCACTGCCTTCACGCACAGTTACGCCTTTGCGAGCTGACAGGCGGATGTTGTAGCGTGTTTTTGATTTCATCGCCGCCAAAATCTCATCTTCCGGTGGCCGAATGTCGATCATCATCGTGCGCGGCGGTTGGATGGTGTCGTCTGTCGCAACTAAATTATAGCTTTCACAAATCGTTGCCCAGACAGAGGGTGATACAGTATCTTGCCAGAGCAAAGGTTCCATTTTTAGTAAGCCTGCACCGTGTTGGTATACTGATTGATCGATCTGATTGAAGAGAATCTCTACTTGTTCTGGATCAGCCCAATCGACGAGTGGGCCATGTGGGATATAGCCGATTTTGACTACACCGAGTGCTTTGGAGCGGTATAAAATTTGGGCACCGGCTACGAAACGGCCGTCTTTTTTCATCCAGACACGATGTGAAGACCAGCCAAAGCGGTTTTTTAGACGTGCCCACTGAGTTGATTGCAAGAGGCTGCCATGCGGATGCTGGGTCACAAATTCATCCCAGGCAGCATCTTCTTCTGAGTATTCTTTTTCTCCAAGTTGAAACCATTTTTCAAACATACCGGGCGGGATTATACACTGAATTTGATTACGTGGTATTGTCAAGAGTAGAATATTAGGTTCTTTTTTTGCCATGAATGTCACTAATTACACAAATTTGGTCGATATTAATTCGTGTATTCCGTGTAATTCGTGGCAGAAATTTGGAACCTACAAACGCCCGAATATCTTGGCAAAAACACCATACGCAACACGATTCAACCGTGCTACAATTCTGTAATTAACTGGAGTCTGGCGAAGTCTCCTCTGGTAAAATATAAAATGCCAGTGTCCAGTAATTAAAATTAACGAGGGCATTATTATGGGTCAGCTGCAATTGCTTTATCAATTACAACAAACCGACACGGAAATTCGCGAGAAAAAGGCGCGTTTGGCCGAAGTAATGGCGCTGCAGAAAGAAACGGCCGTCCTCAAATCTGCACGCCTGCGTGCCGAAAATGCCACAGCAGAGCTCCATTCCTGGCAAACGGCCCTCACAGACCTGAATTTAGAATTAGGCAGCATCAATAACAAAGCCAAAAGTTCCAACAATCGCCTGTATTCGGGAAAAGTGACCAATCCCAAAGAGCTGACCGATTTACAAAAGGAAATCGCCGCGCTGGGTCGTCGCAGTGAGGAGTTAGAGGAAGAAGTACTTGAAGCGATGATTATGGTTGAAGAGGGGGAGGCGGAGCAGGAAACGGCCGCTGCTGAATTAAAAACCGTTGAAGCCAAATGGCAAAAAGATCAAACCCGCTTACATGCCGAACAAAACGAATTGGCGTTACGGTTACGTGATTTATTAATCGCACGCAAAGGTCAGGTTGAACCCATTGACCCCAAAATGATGGCCGAATATGACAATATGAAACGGCGCAAAAACGGACTGGCCGTGGTCAGTATCAAATTAGGACGCTGCCAGGGCTGTCATTTAAGCGTATCTTCGCACAAAATCAATCAGGTCGCTCAAGGCGAAATGGTCTATTGTGGGGGATGCGGCCGTTTGCTTTGTCCGACCTGACCAGCTACTTTCCTTTCCTGCGAGAACGTTTGTTTGAGCGTCCACTGCCACGATAACTGGGTGCTTCGATCAAAAAGAAGGTGCAGCGGCTGCCATCCAACATACGTGTCGCCAATTTTGGATCGAGTTCATCAATCGGCGTTGCGGTTGTAATCACCGTTGCCAGACGTGCGTTATAACGGTAGTTAAATAGCTGGTACAGTTTTTCGCGTGCCCATGGTGTTGCACTTTCCGTGCCCAAATCATCTAGAACCAGCAGCGAAGCTTTTTTTACCTCATCGAAACGTTTATCCAAACGTACACCGCTTTGTGGATTAAATGTGGCGCGTAAATGATCCAATAGGTCAGGCACAACGATAAATAAAACTGGTTCACCTGTATTTGAGACATGGTTGGCAATAGCGGCTGCCAGATGGGTTTTGCCGTTGCCATAGGCTGTACTATTAAAAACGAGCCAGTCGGCTGGTTGTTCTGCGAATTCAACGGCCGTTTCAAAAGCTCGCCCTAAATTTTCGGCCTGCGAACGAGGTAATTCACGATCACGAATATCAAAACTCTCAAATGTTTTGTCACCATGCAAATTCAATGAGGAGAGGTCAGATTGTTCCTGGCCTACACCGGCTTGCCGGAAATCTGGTGCTGCGATGTGGATGATATGCACCAAGTCAGGATCAACCATACGTGATTGAATCCGTTTTTCGATCGATTCCAACTCCAAATTGGTTGTGACCACAGTCGGGAGGCGATTCGCATAGCGATGGTTAAATATCTGGTATAGTTTTTCCTGTGCCCATTCGGTATTGCTTTGACTGCCCAAATCATCCAAAATCAGCAGCGTCGTATTACGCACCCGGTCGAAAAGCGAATCATAGCCAATATCAGATTGTGGAGAAAATGTCGAGCGCAAATGGTCGAGCAAATCAGGTGTGTTGATGAATAACACCGGATGCCCCATATTCAACTGCTGGTTCGCAATTGCTGCCGCCAGATGGGTTTTGCCACAACCATAACCTCCTTTGAGAATGAGCCAACCAGTTGGTTTGTGTGCGTAAGTGCGTGCATGTTCATATGCCATGCTCAAATTGCGTTGTTTGATAGGGGTCAGGCCATGTCCTTCGGGCAAGAAAGTTTCAAATGTGCTGTCTTTCAAGGCTCCTAATTGGCTGAGACGTTGCAAACGGTCCATACGTGCCATCTCTTCGTCGATGGCACGGCATGTGCAGGTGACTGCACGGCCGAATCCAGGATCCGTTACAGGCACATCAGGAATCACAAAGCCTAGCCCATCACAAAAGGGACAATCAGGTTTGCCACTGCCGGGATTGTTTTCAGGGGGATTAGCGCTTGATGATGTCTTTGAGGTCATCGGGGACTTGTGGTTTGTTTTTTTGAGAATCTCGCCTATGGATTCCATCTTTTTCTTGTCTCCCTTCCTGCCGCCATCCTTCCAGGATTTTCAGAATATAGCGCCATTTGCGCACATTGTTTTCGACAGCAGCTTTGATGGCATCTTCAATCCAGCGGGGTGGGTAGGTTTGTTCGGCGTCGCGTAGTTCATCGGCAATCAACGGGGTGAGTGGGCCGATGTTTTGTTCGTAGAGGATGTAGATATTCGGCCGTTCTACTAACAATGAGACCGGTGCGTCTTGATCGGGCATGGGCCGCCATTCGCCACGTGTGATGCCTTCGACGGAGGCGCGTCCTTTTTCTGTATTGAGAAAATAGTAGTCCATTTTACCGGTAGCAGCTTCGATATTGATATGTAAAAAGGTGCCGCGTGCCACAGCACGCTCAATACCGTCAAGCAAAGCGTCGGTGGCCATTTCAATAGTAGGACCCATGCCTTTGACAAAGGTCGGGTCATTCAGAAAATCGGGCAGCCGCAAATATCGCACGGGTCCTTCTTTTTGCGTAAGTGCCCAAAAAGCATAAAGTGTGACTTTTAATTCAGCCAGATTGTCGATGATGGGCAGCAAATCACTAAAGAACCGGTTTGGTACGGGTGTAATACGCTGTTTACCATCTGGAAATCCTGAAAAGCCTTTCATAATAGTCAATTGTCAATGGTAAATGGCCAATTGTCAATCGGAATTATAGGTTGATTTCCTGGCGCTGTAAGTTGCGGAAGGTGGCCAGCTTGTTATGCCAGAAAAGGTCTATAGTGGCGGTGGGACCGTTGCGATGTTTGGATATGTTGACTTCGGCAATATTGGGCCGTTCCGTGGTTTCTGGGTTGTAATAATCATCACGGTAAATAAACATCACAATATCCGCATCTTGCTCAATTGAGCCGGAATCTCTGAGGTCGGACAGCATCGGCCGTTTATCCTGCCGACTTTCTACCGCACGACTTAACTGCGCTGCGGCCACAACCGGCACATCCAATTCACGCGCCAACGTCTTGAGTCCACGTGAGATTTCGCTGATTTCCATCACACGGTTGTTATTGCTGTGTTCTGACTGCATGAGCTGGAGGTAATCAATCATGATCAAGTCTAGGCCATGTTCGGCGTAAAGGCGACGGCATTTTGTGCGCAGCTGCATGGGGGTGAGCGCCGGCGTGTCGTCGATGAAGATGCGTGTTTCTGAGAGACGGCCGATCGCTTCCATAAAAATCGGCCATTCTGTATCGTGTAACTGCCCGCGTCGTAAGCGTTGTGAATCGATGCGGGTTTCGGCGGCAATCATGCGCTGTACCAATTGTTCACCGGACATTTCCAGATTAAAAATGGCTACACGTTTACCAAAACGACGTGCGGCCGTTAGCCCAAACCCATTTAGAAGTGAAGTGTTGTGGACGATCATAT
>JAGRDI010000417.1 GCA_020432765.1 Anaerolineales bacterium
GGTGTCGTGTGGGGCACGGTTTTTCAGTAGCCGGCAATGCCCGCACTGCAGCCGCGAAATCCCTTTCGCGTTCTAGGGTGAGTAAGCATGCGTGATTTGGAAATCACGGCTACAAAGTGAACTATTGAAAACCCTGCAAAGTTGTCAATCAGGATTGCGCAAAAAGAACACATGTTCTATAATTGTACGCGCTGTATCAAGGATGAAACATGTCGGCAAATTATTATTCACAAAATGATGGTTGGCTCGTTCCCGTGGAGGAGGATGAATGGTACCCTGATGATTACGAGTATGATTATGCCGGTTATTATCCGGCGCAACGCAGCTATCCGATTGATATTGTGGCCTTGTTACTGGTCGTGGGTGTCATCCTGGTTTTGATTTTTGGCCTATCCCATTTGGTAAGAGGTAATGCCGCAACGGCCGTTACCACGATCCCACAAACAACCACAAAAACAGAAGAAGAAACGGCCGTACCCAAAAACATCTTCCCTGACCCCCAAACATTTATCGCCCCTTACGATGATTATATCATCACACAAGGACCACATGGCTTTTCCTATGGTCATGCCGCTATCGACATTGCCGCCGGTAAGGATGCGCCTATCAAAGCTCCCATTAGCGGCACAATAACACAACGTTACACGGATCCGATAGGCAACCCCGTCCTGGTTATTGAAAACGAACAATATTTAGTTACATTTTTACATGGCAAATATAGCGTTCAAGTCGGTGAAGAAATTGGCATAGGCGGAGTGATCGGCAATGAAAGCAACCTGGGCAACACCCGCGATATGCAAGGCAACTCTTGCCGCAACCGTGATTGTGGTTACCACACCCATCTCAACGTCTTTGACAAACAGCTTAACCAAAACGTCAACCCGCTGGACCTCATAGATTGATTAGCAGGGGATGGCATTGCAAATAGAAAATTAATTGGGGTAACAGCCGGGTGGTAGCGCGGTCAGAGATTGGCCACAGCTTACCCCAAACCCCAATTATTTCTTAAAGACGAACGCCATCTCTCTTACACACCATCTGTATATACTTCCTGCTCCCATAAATGCCCACAGTGTGAACAACGATAATGCCGTCGTTCCTTGCCACTGATCGCAGTAGGCAAAAGACCTGCCTTTTCTTTCTTTTCCAACTTACGTGTAAATACGCGCCGGCATTGCGGACAATGTGTTTTGTACCAAAATATGCCCACAAAAATGACCAACAAAATCACACCGCCAATCACATAAAACATTACTACGCCTCCAATAAATTATGGTGTCCCAGCTGCAATCGCAAAATCAAACTCACCAATCGTTTTACTAAAAACACTATCGCCACAATCACGTCGCACCACGATGCCATAATAATGATTCTCGGCCACATCACCCACCTCATTATTATCGCCATCTATCCAGGGAACCGAATTCGTTGAAGTATAGCCGGTACCCAGATCATACGGGGTATTGACACCACGATAAATCAGATAAAGCTGCGCAGTCGGATCCGGCATCCAATTTAGTTGAATATCATTACCGCCATTGACGATGGCAATTAATGGTACTAGCGGATTGCTGGTGTCACAAACATTCACTAATTCACAGGCCGAGAATTCTGAGGTTTCATTTGCAGGGAAAGTATCGGTCGCGGTCGCGGTCAGATAATCTCCATTAGCAAATGCCGCGCCAGTCACCATATCAGAACCAGTGCCGGCTCCATTGGTGGTGATGTTAAGAGAATTGAGATAGGTTTCACCCTCGCCAAAACCAGAGCTATCACAATTACTGCTGCTAAAAAAGTCTACACGGTAGGTTGTATTGGGATCACCGTTGAGTGTGGCCTCGATCTTATTCGAGGCAATATCATAACTTGAAATAGAAACCGGTACGGCCGGATTGTTCGCTCCATTTTCATTGACATCAATACCCAACCAACCATTGCCGGAGATGCTGTTGCGGTAAATATCATTGAGTACGGCCGTTGCATCAATACGAATGCCGTCACGGCCGTTGCCGGCAATCAAATTATCCTGCACGACAGTTTGTGATGTGTTTGTATCTAGATGAATGCCATTAAAGCTATTCCCCCAACCAAAACCCTGTGGGTCTAAACCGATGATGTTATTTTTGATTGTCGTGTTGGCAACACCTTCAATAAGAATGATACCCGTTGTTTGGTTAGCAGCAATAAGATTGCCTTCAACGGCCGTATCGCCCCCAATCACCGAATCATCCCCCTGCTCGATGCGAATACCGGTCAAGACATTACCGATAGGGTTAAATCCGGTAATATCTGTGCCGATATAATTGGCTTTAATCTGGGTACTATCTGCCGCCACTATCTGGATGCCGTGCCCGCCATTATTAGAAATTAGATTCCGATGGGCTGCGCTGCTGCCGCCGATCACATTGTCATCACTGGCAACATAAATACCCATGTTATTATTGCCGGAAACAGCCACAGCGCTCAAGGAGCCATTCTTATTCAAACCGATGATGTTACCTGCAATTGTGTTGTTTCCGCCCGTTTCACGCAAAAATATACCATTGCCCGCATTGGCGGTAATTACATTACCACTGCCTGCAGCGGCCGAACCTACCTCATTATTAAAACCATCAATCTGTAACCCAGTTGAATGATTGCCCAAATCTGCATCACCTGTGGCATCCAGGCCAATGTAATTACCAAAAATATCGTTATTATCGGCTGAAGGCTGTAAATAGATACCTACGCTGCTGTTAGCTGAAACGAGATTACGGTCAACGGCCGTTGCACCCCCAATCACATTATTATCTCCGAGCACACGTAAACCAATATTATTCGCATTGCCCGTGACCCCATCCGCTTCAACACCCAAATTATTACACAAAATCTTGTTATTCGAGCTGTCAACCTGAATCGCATCCCCATTCGTAAAGCGCGTAATTGCCAATCCGCGAATCGTGCTACCATCACTGCCGGCGCCCAACACCAACCCATCAACAGTAGGCGCACCCTGCAAATTACCCTGAATGGTGACAAATTTATTGTTTGGACAAGCGGCCGCACCATTATTGGTAACAGCATCAATAATCACAGGCGTGGTGATTGTTGGGATGATGTTACTGGATGTCGGTCGAATAATGCTGGCCACAGGCAAATCAAAGTAGATTTTATAGGGACCACCAGAAAGCGCATTGACTTCTTGTACAGCTGCACGTAAAGAACAATCACTACTACTCCCAGAAACATCACATTTGCCATCTCCGGTTAAAGCATCGTCAGTGGACGTTGTTGTATCAACAACAAAAATCGATTCTGTCACTTGCAAGCAATTGCCAAATTCTGATGTATTGCCGGACGGATCGGTTGCCAACAGTGTCAAATATTTGCCTACTGTTGGATTTGGGCTGATCACAAGATCAAAGAAGGCAAGGTTACCACCAGATGAGACGGTGAACTGGTCTAGATACTGCTGCCCCTCACCCCAGCCACTGCTATCACAACTATCATTTTGGTAAACATCCACCGTAAAAATTTGTGCCGGTCCGGAAGGTCCAATAAACGTACCCGTGATGCGACCTGATTGTTCAGCCAGGGTCAAAATCGGATGATTAAGCAAATCATTTGGGCCTAAATCATTGTCAGGAGAATCATTAATAGTCACGCCGTCATTGTTCAGATCAATACCACGCTGCCCATTGGCATAAATCTTATTGACGCGCATAGACACTCGTTTTGAATCACCGGCGCCATCGTCTGGACGGAACATAATGCCATCTTCTCCATTGTAGGCAATACGATTTGTCCCGACGCTGCCAATATATACATCTTCAGGAGGCGCAGCGGGATTGGGCGTGTCAGTTGTGTCAATCACAATGCCATTTGCACCATTTCCGACAGCACCCAGACCCAACGTATCTGTGCCAATTAAGTTATTGCCAATGGTGAGTTCGTCGCTCAAAACTCCAACCCGAATGCCTGAAGATGAATTACCTGAAACGACATTGCCTTCATAAACCTGTACGCCGCCAATGAAGTGACTCGTTCCGCGTGTCCAAATACCATATTTATTGCCTACGGCCGTTGCTCCCGACGCATCTGTTCCAATATAATTGCCGCTAATCTCTGTGTTGGTAACCAGGTTATTCTGAAAAATACCTGAATCATCATTGCCGGAGATGACGTTACGTTGGGTGCGTGCCGTCGATGTTGTGCCGCCAACCACATTGTTATATGCTTCTCCTTGTATATCAACGCCAATGCCATTACCAGCTGCCGTTGTACCATCTGCTGCGATGCCAATATGGTTACATTCGATTTCAATCGAATCGCCACCTTCAATTAAAATCCCGGCCATCGTGAAATTGGTAATCACAACCCCTTTAATAATGCTGCCATCCGCGTTTTCATTCAAGCGTAAACCATATTGAATGCCGCCAAAATTATCGCCATCTAAAACAACGCGCAGATCGGCCGGCACAAGACCACTGGGGCAGCTTGCCGGCGATTCACTAAGGCCATTAATGGTCACTGGCCTTGTAATCATTGGCAAACCGATATTACCTGCGCCGGCAATTTCAACTATATGTGGACCAGTGCCAGGGATATTAAAATTGATCGTGTCATGAGCTGTGGTGGCGTTGGCTTCTTCGATAGCTGCACGCAGTGTGCAGCCAAAGGCTGTCTCACAAACGCCATTGCCGGGATTACTGTCCTGAACGTCTGTGGCGATGTAGGTTACGGTAAAGGTGGCTGAGGGAGCATGCTCGTCAACCCACTCCTCGCTTTCAGCTTCAACCACTGTATCAATGGGTCTCACAATTTCGTTCGCATCGTTCGATTGCGCACTTGTGTCCTTTTCTTGAGCAAATCCAATCATTAAGAACACGATTACCAATAAAACTAATGTTTTGTGTTTTTGCATGTTTCACTCCATTAAATGTTTCACTCTATTTGCACTTTCTGCAAAAACCAGAATTTTTGCCATTGATTTTCGCGGATTTGCACAGATTAAGGCGTAAATTCTTGAAAATCCGTGTTAATTCGTGGCAGAAACTAAAATCTGCAAAGGTAGTGTGTTTGAACTACGATAACTCAAGGTTAGTCTGTTTCGGCAGACTCAACACAAATCTTGACTGCACCTGGTTGTATTACTATCCAGTTACATTTACATTGGCTATTTGTTGGCGTTATTCTAAAATAGGATCGATCCGAAATCGATCCATGTGGCCTGATACGCCGCAAGGTTGTGCTATGAATCAATCTTTGACATTACATTTGATGGGCGGCTTTACGTTGGAATTAAACGGCCGTCCCCTCACCCAACTGCGCTCACAAACCACCGAAGCGCTGCTTATCTACTTGATTGCCCACAAACAACCACTGCGGCGCGAATTTCTGGCTGATTTCTTTTGGGACGGCCGTTCTCAAACCCAAGCCGCTGCCAATCTACGTGCCGTCCTCTCCAGTTTGCGTAAACATCTGGCAGATTACTTGACAATTACGCGCCATACCGTCGCCTTCAACCACGAACAAGCGTACTGGGTCGATGCTTTTGTTATAGAAAAAACATTGCAAGTTGAACTACATGCTGATTCGCCCACAGTTGAAACCCTTGAAAAAGCGCTGGGTCTATATAACGGCGATTTTTTAACCGGTTTCCATTTGAGTGAAAGTCCGGGATTTGAACAGTGGACGGCCGTTCGTCGTGAACATCTGCACCGGTTAGCTTCACAGGCATGGGAAATCGTCGTTACCCACCATCACACCCAAGGCACCTACCGCGCCGGTTTACAACAAGCCGAACGCTGGGTTGTTGTTGATCCATTGAACGAAAGCGCCCAACGCCAATTAATGTGGCTTTTAGCACGCAGCGGCCAACGCACAACCGCACTCAGCCAATATGAAAAATGTCGTGTGCTGTTGAAAGCCGAACTAAACATCGAACCGTCAGCACCCACAACCAGCCTCCAAGCCAAGCTGCGTAAAAGCAGTTGGCCGCCCCCGCATAACCTACCTGCAATTGATGGTCCTTTTATTGGACGCAGTAAGGAAATTCGCGATATTGAAGCTGTGTTACTTGCTGGAGATGCCGCGCTGCTAACCCTTCTCGGCAGTGGGGGCGACGGCAAAACACGCTTAGCAATTGAATTTTGCCGTCAGCTATATAAAATACAGCCCGGTCGTTTCCTCGACGGTTTGTTCTTCCTGGCACTGGCACCTTTTGGTGATACCACAAGTTTCGAACTGCTGCTGGCAGAAACATTAGGTGTGCCGTTAACAAACCCTCACAACACACGTGATCAACTGCTGGCATACCTGGCCGATAAAGAGATGCTGCTGGTTTTAGATAATTTTGAAACTTTACTCGATCTGCATACAAACGGCCGTTCCGATCCACGTACACTTTTAGCCGCCATCTTAAAATCTGCACCCAATGTGCGTCTGTTGGTTACATCACGCCAACGATTGCAAATGCGTCAGGAAAATGTACTACCTCTACAAGGTTTACCTTATCCGCCAGGAAACGGAACCAATGGTATAAACGGAGCTAATTATGAAAGCGTGCAGCTTTTTATGCGCCATACCCGGCGTGTGATGCCGGCTTTTAGACCGACAACAGTTGAAAAACAGGCCATTGCTGCGATTTGCCACCAGCTTCAAGGTATGCCGTTGGCAATCGAATTAGCCGCACCCGCTTTACTGCAAACAACGGCCGTTGCCTTACAAAAAGCCATCACGCAAACTCCAGACACATTAGCCATGCCCTGGCCAGATGTTGAACCACGCCATCGCAGTATCCGCGCTGTTTTTGATTATTCCTGGTCAATGCTCATCCAGTCTGAACAGCAATTGTTAGCAAATCTTTCGATATTTCCAGATTCATTCTCAGAAACGGCCGCGATAGCCATCTGCAAGACAACCACTCAAAATATACACGCATTAAGCGCCAAATCTTTATTACAACCAATCAAAAGCAGACGTTATAGTTTGCATCCATTGATCCGTAGATTGGCTGCAGAACAGTGCCGGCAAAACATAACACTACTTGAACGCCATTATCGTTTCTACACAACTTTCTTACAGCAAGAAGAAAACAATATTGTTGGCAAACAGCAAAAAAGAGCGTTGGATCATGTTGCAGACGAACTGGACAATGTACGTTTGGCCTGGCAAACGGCCGCCTCCCGTCTAGATTTTACAGCACTCGACAAGGCACTGCCGACATTATACATTTTCTTTGATACACGCGGTTGGCAGCAGGAAGGCGAACAAATTTTACGTTTTGCCACCCAACAAATCGAAGCGAAGTTTTCGCCAGAATGGCTTGTCGTCAATGCGGAAGAGGGTTTGGTATACGGCCGTATCCTCTCGCGCCAAGCCTGGTTCACCTATAAATTAGGCGATTTTGCTGCTGCCAAGAAACTTCAGCAGCAATGTGAGCAGTTATTTTTACAGCTGGAAGCAGAACCGGAATTAGCCCATGTTTTGCACGATCAAGGTGCATTGGCACGCCGCACCGGCAACTTACCTTTAGCCCGTGCATTGTGTCTGCAAAGTTTAACAATTAGACGGCGTTTAGGCGGACGCAAACTCGTCGCGACCTTAATCACCTTAGCCAACATCGAACGCACATTAGGCAATTTTGAAACTGCGCGGCAACATTTGCTTGAAGCAAACACACTCCTGCAAAAAGAACCAGAGCCGATTTATCAAGCCAGTGTACTCAATGATTTGGGTGAAGTAATGCGTGCCAGCGAAGATTTTCCGGCCGCCAAAGCCTATTACGAGCAAAGTTTGGCACTCTATCGTGAGGTGGGTGATGCATTTGGCACGGGTGCCAGTCTTATCAATCTCGGTTTTGTGGCATATCATGCAGGTAATTTAGAACAAGCCTACCGCTATGCCAACGATGCGTATGCGGCCTTCAAAGCCATCAACAACAGCCGCGTTTTAACGTATCCCATCACCCTCTTCGGCCGTATCGCGCAGGACAAAGGCGATTACAACCTGGCTTTAAGTCGTTATCAAGAAGCGCTCAAATTGGCTAACAGCATCAACTACACACCCAAAGTACTCAATATTATTTTTGAGATGGCGACTTTATTGGCAGATTTGGGGGATGCGGAAACGGCCGTAACCCTCATAACCCTCGTTCAAGCCCAGACCCAAACTGATCAAGAGACCCAAAAACGAATTGATCCGGCTATCAAACAGCTTTCTGCAAAAATCAAACCAGACTTACTAATCAAAAGTCATCAAAAAGGATCAACCTGGACATTGGCCGCAGCCATCTCGTTTCTGTTGGCCTATATGCTAAAATAGAGTCAACATGGGCAAATAAGGAGCAGGAAAATGGCTAAATTTAAGATTGGTGACACTGTTGTAGTGAAAAAAGGTGTGAAAGACCCGGATTTTGATGCCGATTTGGGGGGATTGTACGGCCGTATAACAGCGTTCAATCCTGGTGACAATACCTATGTCGAAATAAGCTGGGATAGCATCACCCTCAAAAACTTGTCCCCAGACCTGATTGCATCTTGCACCATCGAAAATCTTGATTTCACCTCGATTATATTAAAAACGGACGAAATAGAGCTTGGACAACCTCGTGATACAATCAAAGAAACCCAAAAAACTATCACAGAAATGACCGCACAACAGATGCTGCGTGATCACGAAAATAAAGAAGATGGTGACCTGGCTGTAGATTTCTTTGCTCCCATTGCTGCCCATTTGGCTGCTGAAGATATGGAGTGGGACGCAGACGAGGATTACGCCGAAGAGGATGTTTTTAATATTGAGGATTTCTTTGTTCTCCTAGGAATCCCAAAGAATGAACAAAAACTAGTCGAAAAATGTCTTGCAAAAGGTCTTTACAACTATTATATGGACATCTACAGCTATGAAAAATATGGGAATAATCTCACCTGGCTTATCGAAGATCGCATGTACGAACCATTCATCTTTGGGTATGGCACGACCGAGATCATCAAAAACAAAAAAATCACATCAGAGACAAAAAATAAAATAATTGCATATACCCTGAGTATAACAACTCCTGGTAGAGAATACGGTATTCCACACGGCCTCATTCACATTTTACATTACCTCGCAATAGAAGAATTATTAGATACAGGCACTTTCAATTTAATCATGATCACGTTGCAAACCAACCCACGCACCACTTTTGATGATTTTCCACTTGCTGGCTGGAAAGATTTGTCAAAATGGATCATCAACTCATCAGAAATCTCTGCTGATGAAACTGTCTGGTGGATTTGGCAATTTTCTACAAAATTCGCAAAATCTCTAAATTATCCACAAGGCAGTAAAATCGTTGAGTTTTGGATGAATCATCCCGGAATATCATCTGAAGCAAAACTTGAATTATGTTGGGCATGGTTAACTGATAGCAAAGATGTTGGCAGCAAACCTATCGCCTGGCAACTGATGGATGCCCAAATGACAGGCGATGTTAAAACAGTTAGAAAACTGCTAAAGGGATTGGGGGTTCCACCCGCCGACATAGCTGGTGCGATCCGCAATATGGAATTTATTCAATCTGAAATTGCTGATCCAATTTTGAATATATCGTTCATGTCTAGCTTTGCAGATTTTGTTTGGCTGCCCAGTTGGCTTAAACGCTTAGCCGTCCCTTTCCTTGTACAATTGGGAGAAGACCCACTTGATATTTGTGTAATATTATTGGATCAAAGCCGGGATTACATGAGTGAAGGCATAAACAAAGGTGTAGCCGATGTCCTGGGTCTTTACGGGAATCAATTACCACCTGATGAATTGCGTGCCCTTATTGAAAAAGGTCTAAAAATCCCCCAAGTTGGCACACGAAAAGCATTTTATCAAGTGTCCACACAATTTTACGGTAATAAATATATGCAAAATACCCAAACCGATAATGCGGCTTCAATCCGCAAATGGGGCAAAAAGAAACTGGAATCATAGGATTAAAGATCCAATTGTGGATGTTTCACGTTCGCCTTAGGCTCCATAACCCGCCAAAGACGTTTCTCGTTTGACTTCAAAAAATATTTTTAGCGAGTTTGAATGCAACTTTATTTCGACGTATACTCAATTAGACCAAAAAATTATTAAGTCTAAAGGAATCAGGGGGATGCTGATCGCATTAACCGGGCTGTGATAGCAGCAAAAAAAGATATGAAAATTCCCAGATCTATTCTATTGGTTTTGGCTGTATGCGTTTTGATGTCACTTGCATTAATCACAATTTATAGTTTATATGCACAAGAGAACCAACGCGCCTTACTTCCCATCATTCTAGCCCAAAACTTCTTTGCTAACGGGCAGGAATTTGAACCAAACAACAACTTTGAACAGGCGAATGGACCGATCTCATCAGGTACAGATTACAGCGGGCTGCCCAATGACAGCTATGACATTTTTTACTTTACACTTTATGAACCTGGCCTAATTACAATGCACGTGACCAATCACCAGGTAAACGGCGGCCAAATGCTGTTGTATCATGAAGAAAATGGTCAAATTATCTCGATTGGCCCTAGAGATGATTCGCCCCCTAATTATTATATGAGTTACTTGGCAGAAGAACCCGGCACCTATTATCTATTTCTATTTGTTGATACAGCTCAACCTTACGAGCCAAATCTACCGTATACATTGAATGTAACTTATCCCATGCCCGTCGCCGAAACTTCAACACCCACACCTAATGGCACATCCGCACCATTGCCCACCGCGACACCAACAAACCCATCAATACCGTCTGCTACGGCAACATCAATCGCGTCTTCATCAACTCCTAATGCAACACAACTTGCCACATTCACCGCCACACCCAGTCCAACGTCAACTTTGCCCCCAACTGCTACGCCATTGATACCGGGCACAGAACCTGTTCTACCCGCAGGCTATCTGCTTTATGACGATTTTGATGGTTCGACTGGGCTGCCGGCCAAATGGCACATTAGCGGTACCAATAATTTGTGTGATCGCGATCAAGTTGAAGGAGCACTCGAAATTCATTGTGAAACCAACGCAAACAATGCTCAAATAACTTTTCGCCCTAAGGATGCTAATCTAACTACGGTAGATGGCGTTGCAATTGCGGCAAATGTCTCATCTTCCGACTGGCAGGCTGAACTTGGTTTAGACCTGGATATTTTTGAAAATGAAGTTTGGACAAGGCGTTACACGTTTGAGCTTGGACCTAACAGCATAGAGTTGGTGGAATATTATCCGCATAACAATTGGCAGCATGTTTCTTTGGGCATTATGGCACCAATAACCGGCGCAGATCCACATGTCCTACAGATTGAGATCGAATCCGACACAATCGTTTTTTCTTTTGATGGGGTGCCGGTGCCACTGCAAACCCCACCGACCTTGCCGGCAAATCTGAGTGATCGAACATGGCTTTTCGAAGGTTATATACTCAGTACTGGCGGCCTTCTTGAACTTGACTCCAAGCTATATTGGAGTGCATATGCTCCCAATTAACCTTCACCTGTAACCAATCCGAAACGGCCGTTTAAGAAATCTGTAACGATTAGATTGCATACTTTTTTGTATAAACCATCTATGAGGAATATACACTATGCAAAATCGGAAAACCGTTATCATCGGAATGATCGTCGTCTTACTCATCGCCTTGCCAATCATATGGTATTTGGCATCCCCTTTGTTTATCAACAAATCCGTGGATGAGGCTTTTCCTGTTGCAATGCCGGCAGGAACTGATATCGACGCGATGCCAGAGGATGAAAAAATGGCGTTGGAAACTGAATTCATGACGGCCGTTCCCGACGCAGCGGGCGCTGCTGAAATGCCGGCAGAAGAACGTGAAACAGCTGCCCAACCAGGTTCAGAAGCGGCCGCCACCGTGGTAATGACAGACCAAAACATGGCAGAAACCATGCCCGCAGCAGCCGATGAATGGATTGTACAGACAGCTGGTGAATTTGTGGACGCAGACAATGCCCATCAAGGTTCTGGCAGTGCAGCCATTTATCAGCAAGGTGATCAGGTTGTCTTGCGCCTGGAAAATTTTGAAGTCACCAATGGGCCGGATTTGCACGTCTTGCTAACAAAAAACCCCAATCCGGCAAATCGGGCTGAGGTTGGTGAAGAGTATATTGATTTGGGTGAACTCAAAGGGAATGTCGGCGACCAAAATTATGACATCCCCGCGGATATTGATTTAAGCGAATATCAAGGTGTCGTTATCTACTGCGTGCCCTTCCATGTGGTTTTTGCAACGGCAGCGTTGTCATAAAGGGTTAGCTGCCAAGTGGTAAGGTGGCAAAGCAGCAAAAGCTGAGTTTCCTTGACTGGCAACTCTGCAACTTTTCAATTCCGCTTCGTTACCTACGCCGACTGCGTTTACGCCGCCGTCTGCCACCTGATTTTTGCTTTTTTTCCTGATTTTTAGGTGACTCGGACGGCTGCGGATGCAAAGATTGTTGGTAATAATCATCAAGCAGCATAGCCATCAATTTAGCACCTTGCTCATCTTCGGCCCACTCACGCACAATAGGCACAAAGCGCTGCATTCGCTCAGTCTTGAGTTTATCACGGTCACGCAGTTTGGCTTCTAACAAGATATTGGTACGCTCGGCAACAACGGCCGTTACATCTTCATCTGTAGGCAGCGGCCGTTCCTCAAAATCAATAGCATACTTCTTGCCAATACGCATGATTTTGATTTGTTCGTCGCGTTCACCGACCAATGTCAACGCTTCACCCGCCGCACCCGCACGGCCCGTCCGGCCCGCACGGTGAATATAAATCTCCGATTCTACAGGCACTTCATATTGAATCACATGCGACAAATTGGAGATGTCAATACCGCGTGCTGCCACATCCGTCGCCACCAAAAAGCGCAGCTTTCCCTCACGCAGCCTCCCCATCACCCGTTCGCGTTCATTCTGAGCCACATCGCCGCTTAACTCGTCGGCATCATAACCAAAACGGCCGAGTACAACAGCCACATAATGCACCCACTGTTTCGTATTACAAAAGATAATCGCCGAATCAGGATTTTCAATCTCAATAATGCGCACGAGCGCACGATCCTTGTCCATGGCCGGCACTTTGTAAACCACATGCGCCGTTTCAGCCACATGCACATGGTCTGCGCTCAAACTGAGAAATGC